>JAFWFB010000110.1 GCA_017512625.1 Erysipelotrichaceae bacterium | reverse complement strand
GTTCATTGAGCTCTTCGCTTAAGACCTTCTGTGATTTCTTATCTAGGTATTTCTTGTTTACTACGACCTGGAAGACATATTCGTCAAACCACTTATCGGAAGCGACGAAATAGCCTTTTCTTCCGGCATCGCCGCCCCAGGAGTTTTCGATCTTCCATCTGTTTGGCTTGCCCTTTTCATCGAGGTTGACACCCTGGATGACCATGGCGTGGTTCATGGCGCTATCGCCATAAGTCAGCTTGTCACCTTTGGTAAATCCATACTTGAATCCAAGCAGGTCACCCATGGCAACGGTATCCAGATCGAAGGTTCCGGAATCGCGGTCAGCATATTTGCCGCAATCGGAACCGAACCAGACCGGATGACCATCCTTTAACTGCTTTACTACAGCATCCTTGATCTTATCCATCGTCAGGTTCAGATAGCTGATCTTCTGTCCCTCGATGACATTGCCCAGGAATTTGACGGTGTACATCTTATCGAATGGTTTATCTTCGGTTGGAGCATTGATCAGGGAAACATAATCGCTAAGATCCATGCCTACATACTTATCAAAGAACTGTTTTGGTGTGATGCCGAATTCCTGGATCAGCTTATCGTCTTTGGTATGAGCAACAAAATCGAACTCGAGTGGTGGCTCGCCCAAAGCGATGACCAGAGTCCGGTATACTTCGTTGAGCATTTCCTGTTTGGCAGCCTGAACTTCCTTATCACTTTTTCCGGCTTTTACCATCTTTCTTAATGCGACCGCATCTTCCCTAAGCTTGCTTGTCAGATAGGAGACAAAGAAGCGGGAATTTACGCTGTTGGCACTTTCCGGATAGGCATCTTTCGGACAAAGACCATACTTGTTGACTAGGTTGACGATCATATCCCATTGTCCGCCATCTCCCAAGGGTCCCATGTTGATCCAGCTGTAAAGACGTCCATCGACCGGTTCATCAATCAGTTTCAGCATGCTTTCCAGATAGTAGCTGGCCTTTTCCAGCTTATCCCAGAAAAAGAGATAGTTTTGTGAGAGCTCGAAATCAGCGATGTTGTTCTTGTTCATCAGTTCATAGCGGAAGACATTGAGTCCCGCAAAGATCCAACAACGTCCGCTGGCTCTCTGATTGGTAATCGAACCCTGTTTCAGTTCAATGGAGAAATTGAGCTCATTCTTTCTTAAAGCCTTGTAATCGATCGTGGCATTGAGCAATCCGTTTTTAACGGATGCATTGGCAGCGATCAGATTGGCCTTTTCGGAATTGAAGCTTTTCGAAAAATCCTTGATTGTGGATTTAGTTACAGCATTAACTTTTAAAGCCATATCATTCTCCTTCTAATAAACTGATTCTAACACAGCCGTCTTAACATGGTCGCAATTATAATCCCCGGAATATGATGGACTCGTTTTATAATGGTATTAATGAATATCACTGATAAATTGTTTGAATTAAGCGATCCCAAAATCAAGTCTTTCACAGACTCTCTTGTTCCGGGTTGTAGCAGCATAGGTGTCCGTACCCCGGTCTTGAGAAAACTCGCAAAGGAATTAAGTGGCAGTAAAGAAGCTGAAGAGTTTTTAAATGTCTTGCCTCATACCTATCTGGAAGAAAACCATCTGCATGGTTTTCTGATCGAACATATCAAGGACTATGAAGAGTGTCTTAACAGGACTAAACAGTTTCTACCCTATGTCGATAATTGGGCGACATGTGACAGCTTCAATCCAAAAGTTTTCGCAAAGCATAAAGACGAACTGATCACCGAGATCGGGAAGTGGCTTGACAGCGGTAAGACCTATACCATCCGCTTTGGCATCGTCAATCTGATGCGTCACTATAAAAAGGAAGGTTATGACCATCAGCACCTTTATTGGGTAAGGGATGTCGATAATGATGATTATTATGTCATGATGGCCAAAGCCTGGTACTATGCGACCATAATGGTCGATCACTTTGACGATGTTTTGGATCTTTTGGAGAATAAACAATTGAAAAAAGAAGTACATAACAAGACCATCAGCAAGGCCATAGACAGTTACAGGATCGATCCAAAACAAAAAGCCTTTTTGAAAACACTGGTCATAAGGTAAAATTAATCTATGAAGTCCTTGTTACTGAATGATACCAATAGAGAAGAATACTTAAGAAAAGTCTATGCGAGTTGGCTAGGCAAGATCATCGGCGTCCGTCTGGGGGCACCGGTCGAGAATTTCAGTTATGAGGAGATCCTTGAAAAGTACGGGATCATTGACTATTATCCGGTAGATTACGGAATGTTTGCTGCCGATGATGATACCAATGGTCCTTTGTTTTTTGTAAGGGCCCTGCTTGATAAGGATAAGATAAGCGCCAAGGATATCGGCGATGCCTTTCTTGACTATATCCAGGAATACTCCGGTTTTTTCTGGTGGGGTGGCGTAGGCGTTTCCAGTGAACATACCGCCTTTGAGAACCTTAAAAACGGTATTAAAGCACCGCGTTCCGGTTCGATGGAAGTAAACGGAGAGATGATCGCGGAACAGATCGGCGGTCAGATCTTCTCTGACTGCTGGGGATACGTAGCGGGATATGATCCGGATCTGGCCAAAAAGCTGGCAATGATGGCTTCTTCCGTAACTCATGATGGAAATGGCATCCAGGGTGGCATCTTTGTAGCTGTAGCGATAGCCTTAGCGATGCAACACGATGATATCCGCAAAGTCATCGACCTGAGCCTTGAATACCTGGACCCTGAGATGGAATACTACCTGGTCGCTAAGGATATTATCCGATTCCACGATGAGCATCCTTTGGATCATCACCTGTGTCTTGAATATATCCACGAGCATTACGGCTACGATAAATATCCGGGTACCTGCCATATCATTCCTAATATGGCGGTCATGATCATGGCGCTTACTTATGGTGACAACGGTTTTGACAAGACCCTTTGTATTTGTACGCAAGCCGGCTGGGATACCGATTGTAACGCCGGAAATGTTGGCAGTATCATGGGAGCTCT
This sequence comes from Erysipelotrichaceae bacterium, assembly GCA_017512625.1. Next base: position 8,418 of record JAFWFB010000110.1, on the reverse strand, counting down.
TGTAGGAATAGAAGGCATCGATCCTAAGTGGATCCTGCCTTTAAATGACAGCGTCAATGCATCCAGTGCCATCGGTTGTCTTAATATCAACACCATTAGTGAAACAGCCTATATGTTTGCGAACATCGGGCTAAAGCTTAAAGGATTAGAACCACTGAAGTATCAGCCTTTCCATCTTCCTTACAGCACTTCCGGCTTTATCGCTGATAAGGCTTTGGCAATCAAGGACGATAAACTGATAATGGAGTCTGATTCGATCAAGAAATATGCCTATTATCTTCCTGATGATGTCTTTGATGCCCGTTATGATCCGGAATATGGTATCAAGGTCTATCCGGGCGATGTAATAAACTTTAGGGTCGAAGCCAAGGATAATGAAGTTGAGGTATATATCGTCGATTGTAGTGGCAAGAGATATCTTTCTGATTGTTATTTAATCGATAAACCAACGACCGTTTCCTATGCGGTACCAAAAGGCATCAACCTGACGGTCAACTATTACGGTCTGATCAAACACAAACAACGTGAGGTTTTGATCAGCGACTTCTGGATCGATTCAAATCCGGACATAACTATCGATCTTAAAAGCTATCCGATCGATGAGTATGGACCAAGGTATGCGGGAGACAGTCTTTACAATATCCGCGGCTTTGTAAGGCATAGTGGCGAATACGAAATAAGCGATAAGGGACTGACGATCAAAAGCAAAGATCACGCCCTTATTTCCTATGGCAGCTACGACTTCAACGATCTGGTTTATGAGGTCACTTTCACCCCGATCAAGGGCGAAACAGGCTTTGTATTCAATATGAAAGGATGTCAGCATTTTTATGCGTTGCTATTTCATAAAAATGGTATTTCATTCATTAAAAAAGATACGCAAATTATGACCCTAAATAATGTAGAATATAAATGGTATTACAATCAAAGTTATCGATTGATAATGAAAATGAATTGTGATAGATTAACTCTTGTGATTAATGACGAAGTCGTGGATCTTTCGGCATGTGGCGTTTCCGGTATCGGTCAGCTGATCGGTATCATGCTTAACAAAGACGCTCAGGCAATAATCGAGAATATTAAACTGTATAAACAGTTTGATAGATAAAGGGAGAAAGATATGAAAAAATTATTTGTGATCCTTGTTTCCCTGCTTCTGGTATTCAGCATGGCTGGATGCACCAGCAAGGAAGAGGAACCAGCACCTGTTGAAGATGAAACTTTAAAGGTTGCTGTTCTGTTACCATTCATTGGTGACCAATCATATTTCGATACTCTCAACAACGGTATTATCAAAGCTAACGAAACTTATGCCGGCAAGGTAGAAGTTAAGTTATACGAAGTTGGTAATACTACTGAACAGGCTACTTGGATGGCTGCATTCGATGAAGTCTGCGAAGATGGCGAGTATGATTTAGTTGTTTCAGGAAACACTTCTTATGAGTCTTTCTTATACGAAGCTTGTGCTAAGTATCCTGAACAGAAGTTCATGAACTTCGACTATGCTGCATTACCTGAGGGTGGTGTTCCAGCAAACTGCTACTGCGTAAACTATGCTCTTGATGACTTAGGATATGCTGTAGGTGCATTAAGTGCTGCTTTAACTACAACCGGAACTGTCGGTGTTGTTGTCGGTATGGATAACAAGGCTATGAACCAGTTCATCTCTGGTTATGTTCAGGTTTTAGCTGCTGAAGGCGTTAAGTATGCTATTTACTACCCTGGTGATTTCCAGGATACTACTTTAGGTTACGAAGGAACCAAGAAGCTGATCGATGCTGGTGCTGACGTTATCTGGCAGGTTGCCGGTGGCTTAGGAAACGGTGTTATTCAGGCTTGTGCTGAAAACGAGAGCGTATGGTGCGTAGGTGTTGACCAGGACCAGCATGCTCAGTTCGAAACTTCTCATCCTGATTGGGCTGCTACAGTTATCACTTCTGCTTTAAAGAAATCTGACGTTGTCATCGTTAAGGTCGTTGGTATGTTATTAGACGGCACCTTAGGTGAAAAGATGGGTAAAGCTGAGGCTTGGGGAATCGTTGAAGACGGTGTTGGTATCGCTGAAAATGATTTCTACAAAGAGAACTACCCAGAAGAGATCAGAAATAAAGTTACTGAAACTTTAAGCGCTGTTGTTAATGGCGAAGTTGAAGTTAAGGATACTTTAGAGATGGCTGACTACGATACTGAATGGCCAGCATTAAGAGATGCTAACAGAGTTACCATCGATGGTCTCCCTGTTAAGGAATAATCAACAGATTAATTGACATTTTAAATTGTGCTCTATTGCAGATTGCGGTAGAGCACAATTTTTAAGAAAGAGGTAGCTATGAGCGAAACAATTCTGAAATTGGAGCACGTTACCAAAGTCTATAGCAATGGTAAGGTCGCCAATTATGATATCAACATTGATTTCAAAAAAGGCGAAATCCACTCAATAGTCGGCGAAAACGGCGCCGGTAAATCAACCTTGATGAAAGTTATCTTTGGCATTGAAGCGCCATCCAGCGGCCGTGTCATTTACAAAGGTGAGGAAGTTCACTTTAACGGATCAATGGAGGCCATCAAAGCCGGAATCGGAATGGTCCACCAACATTTCATGCTCATTCCGTCGTTCAGTATTGCGGACAACGTAATACTCGGTGAGGAACCTACTTCAGGTGTCTTCATCAATCAGAAAGAAGCCGTCAGAAAAACACAGGAGTTATCTGACAAATATGAATTTGATTTAGACGTAAAAGAAAAGGTTGCGACCTTGTCGGTAGCAAAGAGACAGAAGGTTGAGATCTTAAAGACCCTCTATCGTAACGCCGAACTGATCATCCTTGACGAACCGACTTCTGTCTTGACTCCGCAGGAGACCAAGACATTATTTGAACAGCTTAAGGGATTCAAGGAACAGGGTCACACCATTCTGTTTATTTCACATAAATTGGAAGAGGTAAAGGAGATATCCGATCAGATCACCGTTATCCGTAAGGGCGAATGTAAAGGAACCTATCGCAACGATGAACTGACCATCGACCAATTGACCAACCTGATCATCGGCCGTGACCTGGATAATGATATGGATACCTATAAGACTGATGCTGACTTCAACAACGAGAAGGCATTAACAGTCAGAAATGTCTCCATGACCAAAAACGGCAAGAAGACATTGGATGATATTTCCTTTGCAGTTAAAAGAGGAGAGATCATGGGCATTGCCGGAGTCGAAGGCAATGGCCAGATTGACCTGGTTAAAGCGATCACCGGTACCGGCAAGACCGGATATCACGGTACGATCGAGATCAGCGGTGCCAATGTTGACAAGGATACGGTCCGTCAACGTAGAGATGCCGGTATGGCCTATATCCCGGAAGATAGAATGGGAGATGGCACGGCCGGAGATCTGCCAATAACCGATAACATTATTTCCACTTACTATACCCGTAAGGATATCAATAAAGGTCTGTTCATGGATCATCAGGCGATCGAAGACATCACTGAAGATGCCATTAAGAACTTTGATATCGTTACCCAGTCAGCTGATTCAAGGATCGACAGCCTCTCTGGTGGTAATATCCAGAAGGTCGTCGTTGCCCGTGAATACAATACTCATCCTAATCTGATGATCGCTGAACAGCCGACCCACGGAATCGACGTCGGTTCTGCTGAAGCAGTCCATCACCGACTGATCGAACTGCGAAACGAAGGTGCCGGTGTATTGCTGGTATCAGCCGACCTTAACGAGATCATCGATCTGGCTGACAGGATCATCGTAATGTTCGATGGTCATATCGCCGCCTACTTCCCGGATGCCAATAATGTCAATGATACAGAACTTGGTCTGTACATGCTGGGAAGCAAACGTCAGAGTGCTGAAGAGATCGGAGGTGCCTTGAATGACTAAGAAAAAGAAAAAGATCGATCTGTCGATCACCAATGAGAAGGTGTTTAATGGCCTCAAGATGCTGATCTCGATACTGATCGCTCTGGTCCTCACCTTCATTATCCTGCTTATTTTAAGCGATGATCCGGTCAATGCCTTCATTACCATTCTGACCGGTCCGCTTACCAAACATCGTTATATCGGTATCGTTTTGGAAAAAACGGTTCCATATGCCTTCGCAGGTCTGGCCTGCGGTATCCTGTTTAAATCAGGACACTTCAACCTGGGTGCTGAAGGTATCTTCAACATCGCCGGTGTCGTAGTAAGTGCTGTTGCCTGCAATCAGCTGGTCAGTAGTAACATCGTCCACCCTATCATCGCCTTTATCGGTGCCGGTATCTGCGGTGGCTTACTGATGATGATCCCGGCCATCCTTCAGGCAAAATTCAATACCAATGAGATGGTTCTGTCATTGATGCTCAATTCCATGTATTCAGCGATCGCTGCTTACCTGGTAAGAACCTTCCTGTTAACTACAACAACTTCGACACTTGGTACCAGAGACTTCCTGGCCTCTGCCAAGATCGGTTATATCATTGATGAGTTCCATATCAGCGGCTGTTTCATCCTGCTGATCGTTGTGACCATCATTCTGCATATCATGCTTAAGAAGACCAAGCTCGGCTATCAGATCAGATTATCCGGATCTAATCCGAAATTTGCTGATTACTCCGGTATCAACTCCTTCAAGGTAGCTCTTTCTACAGCAGCTATCGCCGGTGTCTTAGCCGGATTTGGAAGTGCCTCGCAATTACTGACTCAGGCATCCTTCTTCTTGCCAAGCCAGTCTTTGGTCGGTATCGGTTTTACCGGCTGTCTGCTGGCTATGCTTGGACAAAACAATCCGATTGGCATTGTCGTTGCCACATTCTTTATTCAATACCTCGAGCAGGGTACCAGAGTTCTGTATTTCACCGACTCTTCAGTTCCTGCTGAGATCGTCGTAATCGTCGAAGGAGTCATCGTACTGCTGATATCTTCACAGCACTTCCTTAGAAAATTACGTAATAAGAGATTATTGGAGGAGGGTTTAAAGGAACATGAGTAGTTTTTTCACAATTAAATTCTTAGTTTCCATTATAAGAATGGCTACACCGATCTTCTTCGCCAGTGTTGCTGCCTTTACCGCAGCATCCACCGGTATCGGTAATATCGCCATCGAAAGTATTATGACCCTGTCTGCCTTGTTTGGTGTTTTAGGTTCATACTGGACTCAAAATGCCATCCTGGGTAGCCTGATCGGTGTTATGATCGGTGTTCTGATCGGTCTGATCATCTCCTTCTTCTCCAAGAAGATGGGTGCCAATCCGTTTTTGGTCGGTATCGCTCTTAATACCTTCGCTGATTCTTTAGCGGTATTCTTCCTCTATATAGCAACGGGTGAAAAGGGAAGCAGTGCTTCACTACCTACCCCGGTACTGGGCACTCTGAGTATCCCGGTCATCAAGGATATCCCGGTCTTGGGACTGATCCTGTCCGGACATGCTATCCTGACCTATGCCTGCTGGCTGGTAATCATCTTACTGTTCATCCTGATCTACAAGACCCCGCTGGGCATGAGAATGAGAGCCTGCGGCCTTAATCCGGATGCTGCCAAGACGGCCGGTATCAATGTCGACCGCTTGCAGGTACTCTCCTTAGTACTTTCCGGACTGTTCGCTGCCATGGGCGGTGTATATATGTCCTTAAACTACCTCAGCCTCTATTCCAAGAGCATGATCGCCGGTCAGGGCTGGATGGGTATCGCTGCTAACGGACTTGCTGCCGGTAACTTCGGTATGCTGCTGCTGACAGCCTTTATCTTCAGTGCATTCAGAGCCGTATCGATCAACTTCGGCACCGATGCCAACTTCCCGACCGACTTGGTCAAAGGTATTCCATACTTCGCTGTATTCGTTATCCTGATCGTCTTCTCCGTCGTTCAGACTTACAGAATCAAGATGGGTAACGTCAAAGAAGAATAGCTTAGAAATGCAGACCCGTTCCGGGTCTGCATTTTTTTAAATTATGATGAATAATTGACATCATTATTTGTTACCATTATTAGCAATAGGAGGGCTTATGGTAAGAGTATTAAACGATATTTCCCGCACATTTGATGAGTATTTATTGATCCCTAATCTGACTGACGAACGTTGCATTCCTTCCAACGTCAGTCTGAAGACCCCTTTTGTCAAGTTTAAGAAAGGGGAAGAACCTAAGTATTATTTGAACATCCCTTTTACTTCGGCAATCATGCAGTCGGTATCCGGTGAATGGATGGCCATCGCATTAGCCAGAGAAGGCGGGTGTTCTTTTATTTATGGCTCACAATCAATTGAAGATGAAGCCGCAATGGTAAGAGCAGTTAAAAAGTATAAGGCCGGTTTTATCACCAGTGATTCCAACGTCAAACCTGATGCTACGATCGCTGATATCATCGCCTTGGAAAAAAGGACCGGACATTCCACGATCATGATCACTGAGGACGGCAGTCCTAATGGTAAATTCATCGGTATCATCACCAACAAGGATTACCGTGTAGGCCGGGTCTCACCGGAAGACAGCGTTGCTGATTACATGGTACCGGTCGACAAGGTCGTCTTTGCCCGTAAGGGTGTTACCCTGCATGAAGCAAACGACATTATCTGGGATAATAAGATCAATTGTCTGCCTATCCTCGATGAAGATGGCAATCTTGATTCCTGTGTCTTCAGAAAAGACTATGAGACCGACAAGGAAAACCCTAATTCCCTGCTCGATGAAAACAAGCGTTTCATTGTCGGTGCCGGTATCAATACCCGTGATTACAAGGAAAGGATCCCTGCCCTGGTGGAAGCCGGTGCAGATCTGATCTGTATGGATTCTTCCGATGGTTATTCCATCTGGCAGAAGCAGACCATAGAATGGGTCAGGGAAAAATATGGTGACAACGTTAAGATCGGTGCCGGAAATGTCGTTGACCGCGAAGGTTTCAATTACCTAGCTGATGCGGGTGCTGACTTTATCAAGATCGGTATCGGCGGCGGTTCGATCTGTATTACCCGTGAGACCAAGGGTATCGGTAGAGGACAAGCCAGTGCAGTTATGGAAGTTGCTAAAGCCCGTGATGAATACTTCGAAAAGACCGGTGTCTATATCCCGGTATGTTCCGATGGCGGTATCGTTTACGACCATCATGTTACCTTAGCTTTGGCTATGGGTGCTGACTTTGTAATGCTTGGCCGTTACTTTGCCCGCTTTGATGAATCGCCAAGCAGAGTGGTAAGAAGAGGAAACAACTTCTTCAAGGAATACTGGGGCGAAGGTTCCAATCGTGCCCGCAACTGGGGAAGATATGACCTGGGTGAAAACAAGACGGAATTGAGCTTTGAAGAAGGCGTCGATTCCTATATCCCTTACGCCGGAAGGCTTAAAGATAACATGGCCATCACTTTATTAAAGATCAAATCGACCATGTGCAACTGTGGATCAATTACGATCAAGGAACTGCATGATAAGGCTTGTTTGACCGTAGTATCCAGCACCAGCATCAAAGAAGGCGGTGCTCACGATGTTGTCATCAAGGAAGTAGACAACACCTTACGTTAAAAGGAGAATGATCATGTCAGATAAAAGACCAGAAACTATGGAAAGAATCGTCAATGAAGAGCTTGCTAAAGCCTTCATTGATCAGCAGATCAAAGAGATCCGCGAGCAGGTAGGCGATAAGAAAGTATTGCTTGCCCTCTCTGGCGGTGTAGACTCATCGGTAGTAGCTGCCTTATTGATCAAAGCTATTGGCAAGCAGCTTACCTGCGTACATGTAAATCATGGCCTGCTTAGAAAAGGCGAGCCGGAACAGGTTATTGAAGTCTTCCGTCATCAGATGGATGCTAACCTGGTATATGTCGATGCTGTTGACCGCTTCCTTGATAAACTGGCCGGTGTTAGCGATCCGGAAGAAAAGAGAAAGATCATCGGTGCTGAATTTATCCGTGTCTTTGAAGAAGAAGCCAGAAAACTAGAAGGCGTCGAATTCCTGGGTCAGGGAACCATCTATCCTGATATCCTGGAATCTGATGGTGTCAAAGCTCACCACAATGTCGGTGGTCTGCCTGAAGATTTAAAATTCGGATTAGTCGAGCCGGTAAAACTGCTTTACAAGGATGAAGTAAGAGTAGTAGGTAAAGCCTTAGGTTTACCTGATAATATGGTCTATCGTCAGCCATTCCCAGGTCCGGGACTTGGTGTCAGATGTACCGGTGCCATTACCAGAGATCGTCTGGAAGCTTTAAGGGAAGCAGATGCGATCGTCAGAGAAGAGATCGATAAACTTCCAATCAAGCCTTGGCAATACTTCGCAATCATTCCTGATGTGAAATCGACCGGTATCAAAGATGGCAAGAGATACATGGGCTGGCCGGTCATCATCAGAGCTATCAATACCATTGATGCTGTTACAGCAACCAGTTATGACATTCCTCTCGAGACTTTAAAGACGATCAGAGACAGAATCATTGCTACCG
>JAFWFB010000109.1 GCA_017512625.1 Erysipelotrichaceae bacterium | reverse complement strand
GACTATTACACCGCCGACTATAAGGCCGGATTAAAGCTGTATTCCAGAGGTGTCTTCATCAAGGATGAAGCCAAGGAACTGATCTTTGATCACTTCCGCTTCATCAAGGGTCTGGTCGATAGCGATGACTTAAGCCTTAACATCTCCCGTGAGATCCTGCAGGAAGACTACCAGATGGCTGCCATCAGAAAATCAGTCGACAAGAAAGTCAAATCGACCCTCGAAACGATGCTGGAAAAGGAAAGAAGCGACTATGAGACCTTCTTTGATGCCTTCGGTCATCAGTTAAAGTATGGTTGCTATGACAATTTCGGAAATAACAAAGACATGCTTATCGACCTGCTGCTGTTTAAGTCGACCAAGGAAGATAAATACGTGACCCTTAAGGAATATGTCTCCCGGATGAAGGAAGATCAGAAAGAGATCTACTATGCGGCCGGAGAAAACATGGAAAGCATCAAGGAAATGCCACAGATGGAAAAACTGCTTTCCAAGGATATCGAAGTCCTCTACTTCACCGACCCGATCGATGAATTCATGACCACCATCATTGCTGATTATGAAGGACACATGTTCCGTTCGATCAACAAGGGCGACCTCGATCTCGATACCAAAGAGGAAAAGGAAGAACGGAAGAAACAAAGCGAGGATAACAAGGATCTGCTTGATGATATCAAAGCCGATCTTGGCGATAAGGTCGAAGAGGTCCGTCTCTCCACCCGTCTTGTCTCTCACCCGGTCTGCTTAGTCTCTGACGATCAGATCTCCATGGAGATGGAAAGAACGCTTAATGCTACCAATCAGAATGAGTATGGCTACAAAGCCAAGAAAGTGCTGGAGATCAATCCTGACCACCCGTTATTCAAGGCCCTGGTAAAAGCTCATCAGGAAAACAAAGACTTAAGCGAATATGCGAAAGTGCTCTATGATCAGGCTCTGCTTATTGCAGGCATGAACATCGAAGATCCGGTAGAATTCTCCAAGCGTCTGTCCCAGATGATGATCGATTCCCTGAATTAGGATCGATAATTATACAGATATAAATAATCAGCGGTATGCCGCTGATTATTTTATTTATCCGTCTATCTGCACATAGTATACTAAAAGCGATGAAGATCATAGAGCTTATCAAAAAACACTCAAGCGAAATATCCATGGTCTGGAACTTGGCTTATAGTCTGTTCCAGTTTTATCTTTTTCTAAGTCAGCGATCTTACCGTTACCTGGCCCTGTCTGCCTTCTTTCTCATCCTGGGCCTTGGCCGTTTACTGGTTTTTTCCAAAAAGACGGACTTCCGTATCGCTACCAGGCTATTGGTGCTGATGATGACTTTGCTTGCTGTAACAATTGCCGGTACTGCCTATCTTACTATCAATGAATTCATATACCCTATCCGGAATAAAATACTGGTGATCGCCCAAGCGGCCTTTTCCTTTAGTCTGATCACCCTTGCCATTTATAACATGGTCGTCTCTTATAAACGAAAGCAGACAAGAGATATCATTCTAAGAAACCTTTCCCTGGCTTCCGCCATGGGCTCGGTCCTTTCTCTGGAAAGAACGATGCTCGGTACCTTTGGTAGCCCCAGCGACAGCTTCAATGTCATAATGGAGACTGTAAGCGGCTTTTTGATATTCATCTTATTGCTCATAATGGCATATCAGCTGATGGTCATCGCAAACAAAAATAGTAACTAAAAAAGAAACGGTATCCGTTTCTTTTTTATCTCAGTTTCTGATAGATCTTATAGATCAGCTCGTAGAAGGAATTAAACAGCGGCTTTACTACCAGATCGAACTCACCGATCAGCTCCCATGGTTTGGCACCAAAGGCCTTTTTGAATTCGTATAAGCCCGAATCAGCACTGTTAAGATCGAAGTCGCCTTCCATGCCAAAGAAGTTGAAACGCTTCTTTTTCATGTCTACCGCCATCTTGATCATCTCGACTTTCAGGAAAGTCTGCGGGTTATATTTCATAAATCGTTTTAAGGATGAACCAAACAGGGAGACCATCTCATCGCCATAGGTCAGATAAAGACCGCCGGAGATATCGATGCTTTCGCCATATTCTTCGATATATCCTTCCACTTCTTTTAGACGGGAGCGGCTGTTTTCGATCAGCTTGTTATATTCATCCACCTTTTTAAGGGCACTCTTGTTGTTTCTTTCAAGAAGTTCATCGATGGTCTTAAGATCATCTGCTATCTTATCCTCAAGGATCTTCTTGTACTTGACCAGATCCCAGCGGGCTAAAACGATCTTGATATCATCACCAAAGACATCGTACATCGTCTCATAATAATCCAAAGAGCGGTCGATGAAACCTCTGCGCTTGGCGGTATCAGCCATCAAGGCCTTGAAATCCTTGATCTGGTCACGGTTGCATACGACCAGTTCAAAGCCGTGGCTGTAGGAATTACGGATCTTGTTTTTGACCTTGTGCTTGATATTGGCTTCCAGCTCCTCGTAGGTCTTGCCTTCAATGTCCAAGACACTTAAAAAGCGTGGTTCCAGATCGGTACCGAAAGTCGTGGTAAAGCCGTTATGGCGATAGCCTAGGCTAAGCAGCTTATCGACCACTTTCTTATTATTGAAGCCATCTTCGACGATATTGCCCTCGATATCCCTTTCCTGATAGCGGACATAAGGGTTGATCTTGATCAAAAAGGCTTTTTTCTTAAGCAGGTATTTTTTTACTTCATTGGAGAAGGTCTCAAGCAGATCCAGATCGCTGTAATCGAGCAGGAAACCGCGTGGGGCATAATAAAGATAGCGGTTAAAGACCGGGGTCTTCCTGCCCAGGACCAGGGTCGCAGCCAAAAGCTTGTCATTATCATAAAGACCCAGATAGTAATGACACCAGCCATAGGCCCCTTTAAGTTTGGCCCAATAGACTGACTGGTAAAACATGCCACCATGACTTAGCGAATAGTCATTAAAGGTCTTTTCATCTATTTCAGTCAAATGCATCGTTATATCTCCATATATTGACGGTATAAAGCAAGATCGCCTTTATGGACGCCAGAAAGGGAAGGTTTGGCTTCAAAGACGCCGGAGTATTCGTTTCCTTCGATGACCAGCGGTCCATTCTCACTGATGGCGATATCCCAACCGACATAGCGGACTTCCGGGATCACCCTGGCCAGCTCTTTTACCAGTTCGCACGCTTCCTCAAACCTGTTGATCCTGTATCCCGCAAACTCAATACCGGTAGTCGGATGGATCGGAAAGATATTTCCCACCTTATCGATCGCCGGATAAAGGATAGTGCCATTTTCATCCAGGAAGGAATACATGCCGCCACTGGTAAAGTTATTGACCTTGCCTTTATTGCCAATCAAAATGATCCTTTTAAGGATAACGGCACTGCCATCATCCTTAAGGAAACTGATCATTCTTAGCGTATTTACCGATGAAGGATTAAGATCGTTCATCGACTTTTCCTGAATGATCGGCTCTTCCAGAAGATACTGTCTGTTTTCCATCAATACCTTCTTTAATGCTTCGGTATTTGGATATTCCCTAACATCATAAAAACGGATACCCAGACCGCCGGATTCATCGACCGGCTTGGCGATGAAGACCGGATGCTTCTTGACAAAGCCATCCAGGTCATCCTTACGGATATCGACATAATCCCTTTTCAGGAATCGTTTGAAGTATTCGTTGAAGACCAGTTTATCGTGGAAGATCTTGGATTTTTCCGAATCGTTATACTTGCGGACGATATCGTTATTGATGGAACTGGTAAGGTAAGTAAGCCTTTCCCTGCTGTTTAACAGATAGAACTCAAATTCAAAATAGTCTGTAAATGTCGTTCCGTATTTAAAGGAACAATAAGCGATATCAAGCGCCAGAAGCAGGGTATTCCTGCCGGTCTTTTGGTGGATCTTGGATGCATAATCCCATAACGCACCATAATTGACGCCATTAAGTCTTCTTAAAATATACCTGATTCTTCCGTCCATAAATAGATTATACAATTTATCCCAATCATATTAAAATACAATTGGAGGACTAATCATGATAGATTACACTGAAGGAAGCGGAAAGCAGTATCATACCGCGCTTGGCCCCGATGACATCGGAAAGTATGTGATCCTGCCGGGAGATCCGAAAAGATGCGAGAAGATCGCCAGACATTTCGATAACCCGGTACTGGTAGCTGATAGCAGGGAATTTATGACCTATACCGGCTATCTGGATGGCGTCAAGGTTTCGGTCACCAGCACCGGCATCGGTGGACCTAGTGCCGCCATTGCCTTGGAAGAACTGGTAGAATGCGGAGCTCACACCTTTATCAGGGTCGGCACCTCCGGAGGAATGGATATCAATGTCAATGGTGGCGATATCGTCATTGCGAAAGCAGCCATCAGAAATGATGGTACAAGCAAGGAGTACTGCCCGATCGAATTCCCGGCTGTTGCAGACATCGATGTCATCAATGCCCTGACTGCTGCTGCAAAGAAACTCGACAAGCGATACCATGTCGGTATCTGTCAGTGCAAGGATGCTTACTTTGGACAGCACCGTCCGGAGATCTTGCCAAATAACCAGGAACTTCTAGGCAAATGGGATGCCTGGCTTAAAATGCATACCTTAGCCAGCGAGATGGAGAGCGCTACTCTGTTTATCGTCGGTCAGTTCCTTAAGGTCAGAGTCGGATCCGTTTTCCTGGTCGTCGCCAATCAGGAAAGAGCCAGAGCCGGTCTTGACAATACCCAGGTACACGATGTCGAGGCAGCAATAGAGACCGCTATCGAGGCTTTGCGCATTCTTATAAATGATGACAAACAGAAATAATATGATAAAATAAGAATGCTGCTTCTGTGGCGAAATTGGTATACGCATACGACTCAAAATCGTACGGTTTGTCCATGCGGGTTCAAGTCCCGCCAGAAGCACCATCGATTATCATTAAAAGAGGCTTAACGCCTCTTT
>JAFWFB010000108.1 GCA_017512625.1 Erysipelotrichaceae bacterium | reverse complement strand
TGATGATAACAGTGCCCAGGTATATGGATGTGCCGGTTCATAGAAGATCTCTTCTACCGTACCGTATTCAACGATCTGTCCGCCATACATGACGCCTACACGGTCAGCAACGTTGGCAACGACACCAAGGTCATGGGTGATATAGACAGTTGTGAATTTAAGCTCTTCCTGTAAGTCTTTGATCAGCTTGATGATCTGGGCCTGGATGGTAACATCCAATGCGGTAGTAGGTTCATCACAGATCAGGATCTTCGGATGGCAGGACAAAGCGATCGCGATAACGATCCTTTGACGCATACCGCCTGAATACTGGAACGGGTATTCATCGAAACGGTCAGCAGCCTTAGGGATTCCGACCTTGGTCATCAGATCGATGGCCTGGGCCTTGGCTTCCTCTTTGGAAACGTGCTGATGCTTTTCAATTACTTCAGTGATCTGGGAACCGATCGTTCTGATCGGGTTAAGGGAGGTCATCGGATCCTGGAAGATAGTGGATATCTTGGCACCTCTGATTCCTTCCCAGTCCTTATCAGTCTTAAGCTTGGTAAGATCTTTTCCTTCGAACATGACGGAACCATTGGAGATCTGTCCGTTTGATTCCAGCATGCCGGTAAAGGTCTTGGTGAAAACGGACTTACCGGATCCGGATTCACCGACGATAGCGTAAGTCTCGCCATCGTATAAGTCTAAAGAGACGCGACGGATCGCAGTCAGATAGCGGTCCCTGACACGGAACTTAACTTCGACGTCTTTAGCTGATAGAACTACTTGTCTTTCTTCTGGCATGTTCATTAAGCTCCTTTCTACATATGAGTTCTAGGATCCGCTGCATCAGCGAAACGCTGACCGACAATGTAGAGTGAAACACTGATACTTGCCATGATCAAAACAGGGGTCCAGAACAGATGCGGGTATGCATTCATGTATGGTGTGTAATCAGAAATAAGCCTTCCCAGCGAAGCAGTATTTCTTCCAAGTCCCAGTCCTAAGTAGGAGAGGAATACTTCGTAGGAGATGGTGGTCGGGATCTGACGGCTGACATAGGTCATGATTACACTGACCAGGTAAGGCAGGATGTTCTTGGTGATCATATTCCAGGTGGAAGTACCAAGACACTTGCTAGCGAGGTTGTACTCGCGGTCGCGGATGATCATCGTCTGCGTACGGATGAAGTAAGCGACAAAGATCCAGTCAAAGAGCGTCATAGTGATGATCAGTGACTTGAATCCAGCGCCCATAATGTACTGCAGGATCATTGCCAGAAGCAGGAAAGGGATATTAGATAAGACATTGTAAACTTCGATCATGATCTTATCAAGTCTGCGGGAGAATCCCCAGATAGCTCCGACAGCGATACCGACGACCATATTGATGGCGGTACATAGGAAACCGATGATCAGTGAGTTTTTGGCTCCCGCCCAGACAGCGTCAAAGACGGAGTTACCGATCGAGTCGGTTCCAAACGGATATTTTAAGGATGGTTTCAGATATTTCATGCTGGAATCCAGGATGTTATCTGCAGCCATGGCATCATATTTGGAGATCAGCGGCTGGATGAAAGCAAACAGGATGACAGCGATCATGAAGATGGCTACACCGACTGTAAACTTGCTCTTAACAAAAGTACGCCAAACGGATTTCCAGTAAGAATAGGTAGGAGCAGAGATATGTTCGGATTCGCTCTCATCGAAAGTTGCAAACGCAAATAAATCTTTCTCGTTTTCCATTAAGATCTGCCCTCCTTTTCTGCCAGCTGAATTCGCGGATCGACCCAGGTAAGCAGGACGTCACCGGCAAATACAGACAATACGGATATTGATGAGAACATGAAAGTCAAAGCGACGATCATGGAGTTGTTGTAATTGGTGATAGCATCAGGGAGCATCTTACCCATACCGCCGACAGCATAGAATTTTTCCGTGATGATCGCACCGGTGATACAACCGGCCAGTGATGACGGAATACCGTGAACGATAGGGATCGAAGCGTTCTTCAAAACGTGATCATAGAAGATCTCGCGCTCATTAAGACCCTTTGCTCTCGCAAACTTAACATAGTCACTGTTCATCTGGTCAGCAACATATCTTCTGGTCCAAAGCATCAGACTGGCGATCGAAGGAAGCGCCAGGGAAATGACAGGCAGGATCCAGGAACGGATGTCTGACGGTCCGTAAGTTGAGAAGACGGTAGGCAGACCAATGAATTTGGTTCCGATGTAACGGAAAATACAGATATAGGCCAGTGAAGGTACGGAAATGATGAAGATGATATAGACCATACCCAGTTTATCGACCAGTCCCTCTTTACCCTTGGCCATAGCCAGTCCGACCGGAAGGCCGATACCATAGGCTAAGATCAGAGCAAAGATACCCATGATAAAGGATGTAGCGACCATTGAAGGCGTATCCTTGTGGGATGCACAGTCTGCGTAGTGGTCACTGAATTTGGACATTTCCATCTTATCAAGGGTCGGTTTGTATTTGCAGGTACCGAAGTTGATGGCCGAAGAACCGGTTGAACCGGTCTCATAGGTAACTTCGCGTTGTACACCGCTTCCCTGTTCCTGGAAGATGACGGTCAAAACATCCAGACCGGAATACTGAGGATATGATTGTCCTAAATCAAAGCCAATGATGTTTTGATGAATGAATGGAAAATCTGTATCGGTATATAACAAATACTTGTGGGTACAGCCGCTGCACTTGATGGCTAAGCCACCGGTAGGGGTCGTACCGACAGATATATTTCTTTTAAGTTCAGTATTATTGGCGTCCTTAACAGCCCATGGGTTGTCGATGACGATAATCTTTTTCAACCACGTAAAAATACGTTGAACCATCGGAAGATCACGGTAGGC
>JAFWFB010000107.1 GCA_017512625.1 Erysipelotrichaceae bacterium | reverse complement strand
TTCAACAAAGACGTGGTTCCAAGACCAGAAAAGCTAAAAGAAGGACTCACTACAAATTAAGCGCTCCTACCCTGGTTAAATGTCCAAGCTGCGGAGAGTATAAGCTGGCTCATCGTGCTTGCTCCTGTGGTGCTAAATAATGCGTAAGATCATAATATTTCTGCTAGCCCTGCTGCTTTGTGGCTGTCAGGGTGCGGCCCAGCCGGAACCGGAAGTGGTCCCGGAAGAGATCATCGATTATTCTGAATTTTTCGGTCGCAAGATGAAAGTCATCGACGACAGTGACCTGTTTGTCTTTGATGGCGATAAGATGACCGCCTGTGGTACTGCATTAAAGAATTCCCTTTGGAATGTTGATTCACAACAAGGTAATTATCTGCACATTGCTGATTCATTATTCTATATCCGGGGTGAGGCGGTAGAGAAAAGCGATCGTTACTATCCTAACCGCAACCATCTTCTGCCTTGGAATCAGAATGTAGTTACTAATGAGACCTATGAGATCCAGGATCTAAAGGGCAGGGTGGTCATGAGCATCAATTCTTCTGACGAATACCCGCTGTTTGTTCTGGATTCTGAAGACGATGCCCGTTATGGTGTAGAGATCAACAACATGCTCTACTATATCCCGAAGGATCAGGCAATCCTGAAGGATGCTGATAACGGCACTAGTGCTGTCGCAAGTGATCTGCCGGTCATGATGTATCACTTCTTCTATGATGCCAGCGCCGGCGAGAGCCGCATCGATGGCAACTATGTAGAGGTCAACGAATTCGAACAACAACTCGATTATCTAAATGACAACAAGTATACGGGACTTACCATGCAGGAAACATTATATTTCCTGACTGAGCGTTCCCAGATACCGGTCCACAGTTATGTAATAACGATCGATGATGCTGATCCTAGCGTTCATCAGTATGCCTATCCGATACTTAAGGAGCACGAGATCAATGCTACCTTGTTTGTCATCTGTGGTTGGCAGGAACCGGATATGCCTTGGGAATTATGGGAGATGCGTGAAGCCGGAATCGAACTTCAATCCCACAGTTTCTTAATGCATGAATACGGTTGTGAGGGTATGGGCCATGGCGGACGCTTGCTTTGCGTAGCCCATGATGAAGGTGTTGAAGATACCAAGGCTTCCTATGCCTACTGCGATGGCGGCTTTGTTTACTGTTATCCGTTTGGCGATGTCAATGACAACGCCCGTCAGATCATTATTGATGCCGGAACCAAAATGGCCTTTACCACTGAACCGGGTAAGGTACGTCCGGGCATGGATCTGTTTACCTTGCCAAGAGTAAGAGTTCATGGCGGTAACTCTCTTGATGCTTATATCAGCGCCTTGAATTAGTATTTACAAAGGAAGGTAATAGATATGAAAGTATTGCTTATCAATGGCGGAACCTCACGCCGATGGATCTACCAACCGGGCTTTGGATGAAATAATCGAAGTTCTGAATAGTGAAGGCATAGAGACCGAGAAGATCCAGGTCGGAAATCTGGATGTTCACGGCTGTCTGGCCTGCGGTTTCTGTCATGAAAACGGACGCTGCGTATTCGATGATGTAGTCAATGAAGCAGCAGCTAAGATGGCTGAGTGTGATGGTCTGATCGTCGGTACCCCGGTCCATTATGCCAGCCCGAGCGGAGCTGTCATTTCCTTTCTGGACAGACTGTTTTACAGCACCAGATCTGATCTTTTCGCCGGCAAGCCGGCCGCAGCTGTAGTATCGGCCCGAAGAGCAGGAACTACTTCTTCCTTTGAAGTGATCAACAAATATTTCACCATCAGCTCCATGCCGGTAATAAGTGCAAATTACTGGAATGAAGTTTATGGCAACAATAAACACCAGACCGAGCAGGACGAGGAAGGTCTTAGGACCATGCGCAATCTTGCCCGCAACATGGCCTTCGTACTCAAGGCCTTCGATCTGGCCAAGAAGCAGGGGATCAGTTTCCCTGAACAGGAGAAAGGAAAATCTACCAATTTTATCCGTTAATGCGAATCGATAAGTATTTAAAGGTTGCAAGGATCGTTAAAAGAAGAGAGACCAGCAAGGAACTGACCCTCAATCAGAGACTGTTTATCAACGACAGACTTGCAAAAGCCGCAAATGAGGTTAAAATAGGTGATATCATAACCATTGTCTTCGGTCACCGTACTTTGAAGGTGCGGGTCCTGGACATCAGGGAACATGTCAAGAAAGATGACACCGATTCTCTCTATGAGATCATCGAGGATTAAATGATGGAACCAAATAAAACTAAATCCCGCAGAGTCAGACCAATCTTTACTCAGCTGCTGCTGATCGTCGTTTTATGCTTCGCGATCGTAGTCGTACTTTCGATCGGAAAGGATGTCGCCTTAATGATCAACCTCTCCAATCAGAGTGCCAAGCTGCAGGAAGAGCTGGAAGCTCTGGAAAAAGAAAACGCTAATTTAATAGCGCAGAAGGAAAAATTTGAAGATGAAGGTTATATCCAGGCTTATGCCAGGGGTAATTACATGTTCTCCCGTGATGGTGAACAGATCTTCTATTTGCCTAAGGATAGCGGCGAATAACTAATTGTAGTTATTCATTAAATAACTGATATCATGATCTACAAAATCTATTGCGGCGTCTCTGGCCAAAGCAATAGATTTTTTAAATTCTTCCTGATCTTCCTTGGCGATCTTGCCCAGGACATAATCCTTGGTATCAATCTCCTTGTTATTGGAGATGCCTACCCGGATCCGTTTAAACTGATCGGTATTCAGATAGCGGATGATATCCTTGATACCATTGTGACCGCCACTGCTTCCCTTGGGACGGATCCTAAGCTTGCCGATAGGAAGGTCCAGATCATCATAGATGACCAGGATATCCGAAACATCGACATTGTAGTAATTGACTAGACCATAGACAGCACTTCCGCTGTTATTCATGTAGGTCTGTGGCTCAACAATGATCACCTGATTGCCATTGATAGTGGCGATCGCATACTTCGCGTCGAACTTTTCCTTGTTCAAAGTAACGCCGCATTTCTCACACAAGGCATCGATGACCATGAAACCCGTATTATGACGGGTATTTTTATAGGACCGGCCGGGATTACCCAGTCCCACGATCATTTTCATTATCAGGAATTCTCCTCGGTATTCTTGCTTGCAGGTTCTTCGTCTTCGAAGATGCTTTCACTGATCACACCGCCATCAGTTGAGATGGTCTCCGGGGTTTCAATGTCGCTATCGCCCATGTCGAAAGGTTCTTCTTCGCTTTCCTTTTCTTCGAAAGCCTGCTCGACTTCTTCATCGGTGATGTCGCTAAGGTCATTGACCTTGACTTTATCGGTGAGCACCGGAGCTTCCCTGTTGTATTTGTCATAGAGACCGAATAAGGTAAGCAACCATTTTCCGACTCTGGTCTTAGCCAGATCGTAAAGGACTACTTCATCATACTCATCGAGTTTGACCTCGTTGTAGACCAGGATCGCTATGACAAGACGCTTGTAAAGGGCGATCAGACGCTTGTCATAGTTAAGCCCCATGTAGTTTCCTTCCAAGACTCCCTTATAGAACTCGAAGCAATCTTCTTCCTTGTCGATGATCTTTAAATAGTTACGGATGATCTGATAATAGAGGTTATCAAACAAGACCTCATCATAAGCCATGAGTTTGATCGCCAGCAGTTCGACCAGATCCTTGTTGCCCTTAAGGTGAGCATTGATCAGGATCAGGAAAT
The DNA here is from genome assembly GCA_017512625.1 of Erysipelotrichaceae bacterium. The sequence goes on along the minus strand of JAFWFB010000107.1, from coordinate 16,764 downwards.
ACCAGTAGAAGGAATCGCTGTTATTTCTGAGCTTGGTCTTGTCGATCTTGTGCTTTTTATCATAGAACAGATCGGTGATCACTACATTACGGATGTCCTGCAGCGGATCAACATCGTTGACGGAAGCGGATACCGCTCTCGCAATCAAAGCCTTAGCTTTATATTCATCGGATGTCTTGCCATTATTGATGTACTCATCGATCTTTTTTGAGAATTCTTCGTATGGTTCATCATATACGTTTCTTAAAATCGCAATATATCCGTTGTTATCTCTTTTTTTAACATAGGCCTGCCAGTAGCTCATGATCATGGTGACCAGGACACCGAAGCCAAGATAGATAATAAAATTAGGAATCTTTCCCATTGTATTTCTCCTTATTGACCGCACACCGTAAACCGGCTTTTGATCTTCCTATATATTCTATCCTATCACCGATAAAAAAATACAGGCAAACTTATGCCTGTATTGGATATTGAGTGGAATGATTCAGCATTTATTCAATACTGATGTTGACTCTTCTTTCGATCTCTCTCTGCTTTTCAGTAGGGAAGTTGATCTTTAAGACGCCATCTTCAACGCTGGCCTTGATGTCTTCTTCCTTGACACCTTCACCGACATAGAAGGTCCTGGAAGTCTTGCCGAAGAAACGCTCCTGACGGATAATGTTTCCTTCGTCATCGTTTTCGTTGTTGTCAGCCTTCTTGACGGCTTCAATTCTCAAATTGCCCTGGTAAAGGGAAATGTTAATATCTTCTTTCTTGTATCCTGGAACATCGACTGTCAAGTAATAACGACCATCCTTTTCCTTGATATCGGTTCTCAGTAAAGGGTTGCGATCATATGTAGGCTCGAATGCTGAGAAAATATCATCTAAATCAAATCTTCTTGGTAAGTAACTCATAATTTCTATTTACTCCTTCTGATTACATCTTAATAATAGCACCCTAATTAGCACTGTCAAGTATAAAGTGCTAAATTTTTTTAATTATTATTTTTTTGATGTTAGTTTATTAAGTAAATAGCCGATAAACTCGTTAGCACTTTTTCAATAAAAATGCTAATCAATGCGTTTTAAATTGTCTAAATTACCCAATAATTTCATGATCAGATCCGGATTATTACGGTTGTAATCGATGCTGAAGACCATCTTCTGGTTCTTGTATTCGATCTTCAGATCCTGGGAAAGGGAATTGACATATTCAAACAGCTTAAGTCCATCCATCTGATCGGATATTGATTTGGTCAGGGTGATGGTCAGGCGGTTGTTGTTATAGCGGAAGCTATCGATCGTCTCCTGGCTAGCTATCAGTTCCAGTTTCTTGGTATTGAAGAGGGAATCGACCTGTTTAGGCAGCTTGCCGAACTTATCGCTCACTTCGAGATAGAAGGCCATCAGATCATTGAAGTTGTCGATGCCATCCAGTCTTTGGTACAGATCGAGTTTTTCCAGATCATTATCGGAGAAATCGATCGGGATATAGGATTCGATCGGAAGATTGAGATGCTTGATCTCTTTCTTTTCTTCCAGAATTTCACCCTTCTTGGTCTTGATGGCGGTATTAAGCATATCCATGTAGAGGTCAAAACCGATCTCATTCATGAATCCGGACTGATCTTCACCCAGAAGATCGCCTGCACCACGGATGCTTAAATCACGCATGGCTATCTTGTAGCCGCTGCCAAGACTGGTGAATTCCTTGATCGCCTGCAGTCGTCTGACACCATTTTCGTTGATGCTCTTTTCCTTAGGGACCATCAGATAGGCATAGGCGATGCGGCTGCTTCTTCCTACCCTTCCTTTTATCTGGTAAAGCTGGGCCAGTCCGAAATTCTGAGCATTTTCAACGATGATCGTATTCGCGTTAGGAATATCGAGTCCGGTCTCAATGATCGTCGTGCAGACCAGGACATTGGCTTCATTGTTATAGAAAGCCATCATCGTATCTTCGATCTCTTCCTTGGACATCTGTCCATGGACGACCATGACCTTCGAATACTTGACCAGTTTCTTGATCTGGTCGGCCTTGCGGAAGATGCTCGAAGTATCATTGTGCAGATAAAAGACCTGGCCATTGCGGGAAAGTTCACGGCTGATGGCGCTTCTGATCAGATCATCGCTTTCCTCTACCACATAGGTCTGGATCGGATAACGGTTATCCGGTGCTTCATTAAGCGTTGATAATGACCTGATGCCCGCAAGCGACATCTGCAAGGTACGTGGTATCGGGGTAGCACTTAAAGAAAGGACATCGACATTGTTTTTCAGTTCCTAGATCCTTTCCTTCTGCTTGACACCAAAACGCTGTTCCTCATCGATGATCAAAAGACCGAGATCATTGAAGACCATGTCCTTGGAAAGCAGCCGATGAGTACCAATGACTACATCGACCTTGCCCAGGCGGACATCGGTGATGATCTGGTTCTGGGTATTTGGATCATTGTAGCGGTTTACCAGTTTGACGGTGACCGGATAATTTCTGAAACGTTCTACAAAGGTATTGTAGTGCTGCAGGGAAAGGATGGTCGTCGGGCAAAGATAGGCGACCTGCTTGCCACTGAGGACTGCCTTCATGCAGGCCCTGATCGCCACTTCCGTCTTTCCGAAAGCTACATCGCCGCAAAGAAGACGATCCATTGGAATATCGCTTTCCATGTCCTGCTTGACTTCCCTGATAGCCTTGGCCTGATCTTCGGTCAGCTCGTAAGGGAATTCACTTTCAAAGGCCAGCTGGTAATCATCATCAGGCAGGTGCTTGAAGCCGATGTGCTTGTTTCTGTTCGCATACAGTTCCATCAGCCTCTCCGCAATGTCATCGATATTCTTCTGGGCCTTTTCCTTGGTGTTCTTCCAGGTATTGGATCCCAGCTTGTGCAGACGCGGTACATAGCCGCCGCTGGAAACAAACTTGCGCACCAGGGCAAACTTGTTGATCGGTACATACAATACCGCATTGCCCGCATAGGCAATGGTCAGATAATCCTTCTTGACGCCATCGACGCTTTTCTGATTGATCCCCAGATACTTGCCGATACCATAGTCATTGTGGACCACATAGTCATTTACCTTTAATTCCTCATAGGAATTGATGGCGGTCGCTTCGTTATATACTTTGGAGTAACGGTTGATGAATTTCTGGTGATTGAACAGTTCCTTGGAGGTATAGACTACCAGGTTCAGCTTCTTGATCTCAAAACCCTCATACAGGTCATTGATCGCCAGGTTGATACCATCCTGGATCCTGTCGGTACAAAGGTGATAAGGGACTTTGCTTTCCACCAGATGGTCGATGATGCTTTTGGCTTCCTGATCGCTGGCACAGATCAGCACCCTGCTCTCCCTGCTTTGTCTGATGACGATATTCATCAGGAAACTCAGCGAATTAAGAGGCATGTCGATCTCTTCGACAGCACTGAAGGTATCAAAGAAGTTAACTCCTTCGACCGTATCATATTGATCAAGCAATGCATTAAGGTCCGCAAACACCGAAAAGCGCAGAGGCAGTTTCTTGGCCTCAGCCATTTCCTGAATGAAGTTCAGTGTCTCTTCCCGGTTGAAGTTGTAATTGTTTCTGATGGCTTCCTTATTGGAAAGATAATATGTATAGCCCTTTAAGTAATCGAAAAGATGGGCATTTTTGAAATAGGAATAGTAAGGATAGAGGTTATCCTTGGAGAAATTCTTGCTGACGATGAAATCCAGATCGATGTTGACGCTGGAATAGTCCAGCTTGCTTAACTCTTCCTTAAGCTTTACGATCTGTTGATCATCAAAGATGATGTCGGTACCAAAGAGGATGATCGCTTCATCGATCTCCTTGACCGTTCTTTTGGTATTTATATCGAAATAGCGGATGCTTTCGATCTCATCATCGAAGAATTCGATGCGCACCGGATAATCATAATTGATCGAATAGACATCCAATACCATACCTCTTTTGGAATAATTCAGCGGCCTTTCAACATTCAGGTTGTATTCATAACCGATGTTCTCCAGCTTTTTGACCAGATCATCCCGGTTTACTACATCCCCGACTTTCAGGTTAATGATGCTGTCCCTTAAAAGGGATGGTTCAGGAAGATGCCTGGTGATGCCATTACCGGTAGTTACTACTACCTTGACACTACCCTTAAGGATCCTGTAAAGCGCATTGATGCGTTCAGCCTTGTTTTCAAAGGAAGCCATGATCGCTTCATTGCGAAGGCTTTCCTCCGGAAGGTAGGCGACCAGTTCGTCCTCATCCATGAAGCTTTTCAAGATGTTATAGATATTGGTGGCCTGGAAGGTATTTTCCTTGACGACGACCAGACGCTCATTATGTAGATCGGCCTTAAGGGCGATCTTTAGCGCCTCTTCGATCAGGGAGTTGTACGTCAAAAACGGATGTTTCCCGGAAACACCCCCCTGTTCGATATCCTTGATTTCTTCCAGTAACCACTTATTGATCATTGGCTAAGTCATTATAAACCCAAAATGGACCGCTGGCTATCTAAGTATCCGGAAATAACGCCTCCTGATGGTCTTGGTGACCGATTTGAGCAGACTTCTGTTAGGTTTATCTTCCTTGAAGTAATTTCTAAGTGTCAGTGTCGCTAAAGAAAGTGCCGTGATGGCCCTTCTGGTATTCTTATTCCAGACCTTGTCCTTGACTGCCTTGGAATACTCCATCTTAAGGGAACTCATTTCCAGTCCCTTGCTTACCTGATCGGTATCCTTGCTGATGGTCTCTACCGAACTGTTTAATCCCTTAAGGCTGCCCAAAAGACGGTAAAGGAATACAAACAAAACGATAACTATGACAACAAAGGCATACTTCATATCTATATTATATCCTTTAATACCAGGGTTTTATCCAGCTCTTTAAAGGAGACCCAGTCCCCTTTGCAAAGGTTTGTTATCTCGTCGTTGATCTGTTTCTCTGAAAGGATGCTGAAGGTGACATTCAGATCATAATCCTTCCTGATCTCATAGGCCATCTGGCTAAGGGCGTGCTCCAGCTTGCTCGCCTTATCATAGCTTAGGACCAGTTGGTAGGAATACATCAGGATGTTTTCCACTTTAGGTGCCTGTTTGACACATTCGGTTGCTGTATTAAGATAAGCTCTTAAAAGATTGGAAGCCCCAAGCTTTACTCCGCCGAAATAACGCACCACCAGTACCGCTACCTCTTCCAGCTCGCTTTTCATAAGCATGTTTAGGATCGGTACCCCAGCCGTTCCGCTAGGCTCGCCATCGTCGCTGCTTCTTTGTAAGCTGCCACACTTAAAAGCACTTACCACGTGGTCCGCATCGTAATATTTCTTCCTGGTCTCGCTGATGAAATCCTTAAAGGACTGTTCGTTATCGATGTGTCTGACGATCGCCAGAAAGACTGATTTATTGATGACTGTTTTAAAGGAAAACTCTTTCTTTATCAGCACAAAATAATTATAATTTCTTGTGTTGGAATTGTGAACATGCGTACCCTTGAAGAAGTATTGAAAGATTTAAAAGCCGCAGAGAAGGAATATCAGGAGAAACTGATCAAATACGGCTTGGTCGATAAAGAAGATAAGAAACATAAAGAGAATTAACAGGAGGTCTTATGGATTATCGGGATTACATTGCTGAAATACCTGATTTCCCGGTCGAGGGTGTCTTATTCAGAGACATTACTCCGTTACTGGCCAATGGGGAAGTCTATTCGAAGGTAGTTGAAGAACTATCCGCTTATGCTTCAGAGAAAAAAGCCGAGGTCATCGTCGCTCCGGAAGCCAGAGGTTTCCTCTTTGGTTGCCCGGTAGCTACCGGATTACAGATCGGTTTCGTACCTGTAAGAAAACCGGGTAAACTGCCAAGAGAGAGCATCTATGAGGAATACGCTCTGGAATACGGTACCAACCGTCTGGAGATGCACGCTGATGCGATCGTCAAAGGACAGAAGATCGTGATCATCGATGATCTGCTCGCCACCGGCGGTACGACCCAGGCAGCCATCAAGCTGGTTGAAAGACTGGGTGGTGAAGTCGTTGGCTGTGCCTTCGTTTCCGAACTTGTCGATCTCAAGGGCCGTGAGGCTTTAAAGGGATACGACGTTTTATCTTTGATTCAGTATTAAGCCTTGTAAAAGGCTTTTTATTTAAGTGTTATAATTTAATCAAGGGGTAATTTATGGCCAAAAAAGTAATATTATTGTCCGGAATGTGTGGTGCCGGTAAATCAACCATCGCCAATATTTTTGAAGATTTAGGATATGCCTGTATCGATGGTCTGCCTGTCGACCTGGCTGATGACCTGGTCGAATACCTGATAAGCAAGAACGATTATCGCTTTCAGAAGATGGTGATCACCGTACCGATCCAGGATTTTGACCCGTTCTATAAGCTTTTAAACAACGCCATCCCTAATCTGGAGATCATCATCGTTGAAGCCGACCCGGATACCATCTATAACCGCTATAAATTCACCAGAAGAGTTCATCCTTTGCTCGCCTCCAACGAGACCACTTCCCTTACTGATGCTATAGCCAGGGAAAAGGAAGATATCGATAAACTTGAACACGACAATATCGTCGTCATCGATACCACCAATCTGACCCCCACCGATCTGCGTGAGAAGATCGAGAAGATGTATCTGCAGGAAGTCAACACCTTCACCATCACCTTCGAATCCTTCGGTTTCAAGTATGGTGTAGCCAAGGATGCGGACCTGATCTTTGATGTCCGACTGCTCGACAATCCTTATTATGTTGCTTCCCTGAAACAGTTCTCCGGCCAGGAAGAAGCTGTTTATGATTTTGTCATCAAGAAAGAGAATGCCAAAGCATATTTAAACAAGCTGACAAGCCTGCTTGATCTCTACTTTGAAGAATATGAAAAAGCCGGTAAGAGACACATGGTCGTTGCCATTGGCTGTACCGGCGGAAGACACCGCAGTGTAGCAGTAGCCATCTATTTGGCTGAATACTACAAGGAACGCTACAGCTGTCTGATCAAACACCGGGATATCGATCTATGAAAAAAATAGTTGTCATTGGCGGCGGCCACGGACAATCTCTCATTTTAAAATCGCTCAAGGATCTGCCTGACATCAAACTTAGCGCCATCGTAACCGTTGCTGATAACGGCGGCTCCACCGGTATATTGCGCAAGCTTTACAATCTCCCTGCAATGGGCGATATTCGCAATGTCCTGGTAGCGCTGGCCAGCGATGAAGGCATCATCAACCAGATCATGGACTACCGCTTTCATGGTGATGATGAAAGCGATCTTTCAGGACACAGTCTGGGCAATCTGATCATCACCGCCCTTTGTGATATCGAAGGATCCTTTCAGAATGCGATCCTGGAAATATCCAAATTGCTGAACATCAAGGGAAGGGTCATTCCTTCCACCGTTGAAAACATCAGTCTCTACGCCCGGATGGACGATGATACGATCGTCAAGGGTGAAGCCTCCATCCCGTCATTTAACCATCATATAAAGGAAGTGTTCTACGATCACGAGGTAAAGGCTTCGCCACAGGCAGTGGAAGCGATCAGAAATGCTGATCTGATCATCTATGGAATCGGTTCACTTTATACTTCGATCCTGCCTAACATCATCATTCCGGGTATCCGGGAAGCTTTAAGTGAGACCAAGGCCTACAAAGTCTACTTCCTTAACTGCATGACCCAGAACAACGAGACCTTTGACTATGACATGAAGGATCATCTCGATGCCATGGAAAAACATGGTGCTCCGATCGATCTGGTCATCAGGCATAACAATCCGATCCCGGAAGAGGTCCGCAAGAGTTATCTGAAAGAAAACAGCATCGAAGTCGTAGACAACCGCAATACCGATATCAAGGTCCTAAGTACCGACCTGCTCGATTTTACCGGTAACCTCGTCCGTCACAAACCGGATAAGGTCAGGGAAGTCATAAGCGATCTGATCAAGGAGTTATAATGTCTTTTTCTACCGAAATAAAACAGGAAATAGCCTACAACAGCCTTAAAGACTGCTGTAAGAAAGCCGAACTGGCTTCTGTTTTGGTGCTGTCCGCAAAGTTCATCGATAATGACCTGATCCTTAAAAGCGAGAATCCGACCAGTGTCCGAAGGGCGGTACAGCTGGTCAAGGATCTTTATGCGACCGAGACCAGACTCAACGTCTATAAAAAGAACAATCTCGATAAAAGCAATGTTTATGAACTGGTCATATTCGACAAGGCCAAAGAGATCCTGGAGGATCTGAAGATCTATAAAAACGGGATCAATAAAAAGCCGTTATATTCCCTGACCGTCAAGGACTGTTGTGCCAGAGCCTATATCGCCGGGTCGTTTTTAAGCAGCGGTACCTGCAACGCTCCCGGTTCCCGTTTCTATAACCTGGATATCAGTTGCAAGGACGAACATACAGCAGACTTCCTGCTTAAACTGATGAACCGCTTTGACTTGGACCCGAAAAAGACCCTGCGCCGAAACAAAAGCGTCGTCTATCTGAAGAAGGCGGAAAAGATCAGCGACTTTTTAAGATGTGTCGGTGCCCATGAATCGCTGATGAATTTCGAGAATGCCCGTATCAACAAGGATTTCAAACACAGTCTGATCAGGATCACCAATTGTGAGGTAGCCAACGAGATCAAGGCGCTCAATGCTTCCAAGACTCAGCTGGAAGACATCGCGATACTGATCGACAGCGACCGTTATGATGATCTCGATCCCAAGCTTAAAGAGGTTGCTGACCTGAGGATCAAGTTCCAGGAATACTCCCTGAACGAATTATGTGAACAATATTATCTGGAATCCGGAAATACCATTTCCAAAAGCGGAATGAAACACCGCTTCAATAAGATAAATGAACTGGCGAGGATAGCATATGATCAACAATAAGAACACCATTCTATATATAGGATTATTCCTTTTAGTGCTTACTTTCGTAGGCCCTTTGATCGGTGCCGTTTTAAAGCTGCTCTTCTGGCTGTTTCTGATCGGCTTCCCGGTCTATCTTATCTATAGATATTTAACGGATAAGAATAAACAGGGAGAAAAGATCAAGGTCAATGTCGAAGATTTCAAGCAGAAGGAAAAAGTCAGGGTCGACCGCGATGGAGTAGTCGAGACCGAATATAAGGAAAGGGAGATCGATGAGTGATGAAAGAAGTCGTTATTAAGAGTTTTGAACACTTGCAGGAAGTTGTTTTTAAGGATTGCTACGATGAGAAGATCGGACGTTACCGCAATGAGTTTGTCTACCGCGGTCTATCCAATAAGGAATTCTCATTGCAGACCAGTTTCCAAAGAGTCTGCTCTCACGATCTGGATCTGGAAAGAAGCGTTATCCGCAGCTTCATCAAGTACGGTTACGCCGATCTGAAGGATACCCATTCCATCTTCCAGATCATGGCTGTCGGTCAGCACTATGGTCTTCCTACCAGACTTTTGGACTGGACTTATTCACCGCTTATCGCCGCTCACTTTGCTACCTGCGATCTGGAAGACTTTGATAAGGATGCGGTGATCTATTGCGTAGATACCTCTACCGTCCGTAACAATCTGCCCGAACCGCTTCGCGATCAGCTCATCAAGGAAAGAGCAAACATCTTTACTTCAAGCATGCTCGACCATGCATTTCCAAGTCTGGACTCGATGAGTCAGTACTCCAAAGACCCTTACCTGGTCTTCTTCGAACCGGCCTCTCAGACCGACCGAATGGCTAACCAATATGGGCTATTTTCGGTAGCTAGTGATGTAAGCGCTAACATCCAAAAATTGCTGCCAAAAGACGATAAATCCTTTTACAAACTTATTATTCCTAGTATAATAAAACTCGAAATTAGGGATAAGCTTGACTATATCAACATATCCGAACGCAATATCCTTCCGGGTCTGGATGGTATCTGCAAATGGATAACCAGGCATTACTCTAATTTAAATGACTAGTATGCTTATAAAGAGAAAAAACACCCTTCTGTTACCTGTGTGTTTAAAGGAAGGAAGACAGGCTCTTCCTGACAATAGGGGGAAATTTGGTTTTTTCAAAGCCAACAACAAAGATTCTCATAAGAGATTCTTTTCTTTCTAAGCATATTTATTTGTGGGTTTTTAAAACCCATTTTTGACTTTATAGGAGGAATGATTATGTCATTGTTAGTATTGGTCTTATTCGCATCATTATTAGCACTGGCCTTCGCTGCTTTCAACTTCGCAACAACCAAGAAGCTGGAAGAAGGTAGCGAAAAGATGGCAGAGATCGCTGCTGCCATCAGGGTCGGAGCCAATGCTTTCATCAACTATGAGTACAAGGTATTGTTTATCGTAGTTGCTATTGTTGCTGTAATATTGACCGTTCTTACCACCTGGTCTGCCGGTTGCGCTCTGATCATTGGATCAGTAATGAGTGCCATCGCCGGAATGGTCGGTATGAAGATTGCTACTTATTCTAACGTACGCGTTTCCAATGAAGCCAACAAGACCAAAGACATCGGTAAGACCGTAACAGTCGCTTTCCGCGGCGGTTCAGTCATGGGCCTTTGCGTTGCCGGTTTCGCTTTACTGGGACTGTTTATTGTTTATCTGTTCTTCGGACATCTGCTTGGCTACCTTTCTGCTGAGAGATTCGTATCTGTTACCAACTGGTTAGGTATTGAATATGTACCATTCACCATGACCTTATCAGGTTATGCACTTGGCTGTTCAATCGTTGCCATGTTCAACCGTGTCGGCGGCGGTATCTATACCAAGGCTGCTGATATGGGTGCTGACTTAGTCGGTAAGACTGAGGCTCACATTCCTGAAGATGACCCTCGTAACCCTGCCACTATCGCTGATAACGTCGGTGATAATGTCGGTGACGTTGCCGGTCTGGGATCTGACCTGTTAGAGAGCTTTGTTGGAGCTATCTCTTCTTCAGTAATCCTGGCCTTCCACTTATTCTTCGGTTCACAGGCCACTGATGGAAAGATCACTGTTGCCATGCTGGAAAAGATGTTCTTATATCCGCTGGCCTTTGTTTCTGTCGGTCTGATCTCCTGTGTCATCGGTATCGCTGTTCTGATCTTCAAGAAGAACATGTCTGATGACCCACATAAAGACCTCAACGGTGCTACTTATGTATCTGCCGGACTGACCATCGCTTCCGGTTTCATTATTTCCCTGCTGATGTTCAAAGGACAGGATAGTGCAGCCATGGGCTTCAAGCTTGGCTTCTCCTCTCCTTGGATCGCTGCTTCGATCGGCGTCGTTGCCGGTGTCATTATCGGTATGATCGCTGAGTTCTATACCAGTGATGAATACAAGCCAACCAAAGACGTTGCCAACGCATCCCTTGAAGGACCGGCACTGACCATCACTCAGGGTCTGGCCTTAGGTATGAAGTCAACAATGTATCCATCTGTTGTCTTATGTATCGGTATCATCCTGGCTTACTACATTTCCGGTATGTATGGTGTTTCAATGGCCGCTGTCGGTATGCTTTCGTTCGTAGCTACTACCGTATCCGTTGATACTTACGGACCTATCTCTGATAATGCCGGTGGTATTGCTGAAATGTCCGGTCTTGATCCGGAAGTTCGTGAGATCACCGATACCCTTGATTCAGTCGGTAACACTACCGCTGCTATCGGTAAGGGCTTCGCCATCGGTTCCGGTGCGCTTGCAGCCTTATCATTAATGGTATCTTACCTGTATTCCTACAATCAGGCCGGTACCCAGCTCGTTCTTAACATCATCAACCCATTGACCTTAGCTGGTGCTATCGTCGGTGGTGCCTTCCCATTCCTGTTCAGTGGTATGCTGATCGAGGCTGTTGCAAAAGCTGCCAGAAATATGGTTGAGGAAGTCAGAAGACAGTTCAATGAGATTCCGGGAATCCTGGAAGGAACTGCTAAGCCTGATTACAAGACTTGTATCGAGATCTCTACCAAGGGTTCGATCGCTGAAATGAAGATGCCTTCACTGTTTGCTATCGTCATTCCGGTTGCCTGTGGATTTATCCTGGGTCCTGAATTCGTCGGTGGTATCCTGATCGGTTCAACCATTTCCGCAATCATGATCGCCTTATTCGCCGGTAATGCCGGTGGTGCCTGGGATAACGCCAAGAAGTATATCGAAGCTGGCGGTATCGAAAACCATGGTAAAGGTTCAGAAGCTCACAGTGCTGCCGTTGTCGGTGATACTGTCGGTGACCCGTTAAAGGATACAGTTGGTCCATGTCTGGATATCTTCATCAAGATCATGTCTACAGTTGCTCTGGTTATCGTACCAGTCTTCAACAAGTACAATCTGTGGGATCTGATCGTTAAGATGTTCCATCTGGATTAATCCTTAAAACCCGAATTAAAAGCCGTCTGGGATTTAGACGGCTTTTTGTTTTCTCTGCTATAATTCAGATATGCGTTTATTTCATCATACCAATGCATCGAAGATCCTGGAATCATTAAAGACTCATAAGCTTAGTCCTTTCCAGATCGATGTAGTCTATCAGGGTATCAAAAGACAGTATGTCAGAAGGAAGTATTATTTCCGTCTGATCAGATACTTCCTGTTTCTGATCGCTCTTTTGTCCTTCCGCTATCTCAATATGACCGATATCTATCTGCACGGGCATACGACCTGGCGCTTTAATCTGGCTATTGCCTTGATCATCGCTACTCTGATTGTTATAGGCCTGTTGCTTAACAAGTTCTGGGTAAAGAAAGATCCGGAGACCTTTATAAAGATCATTGATGAGAACTATGAAGGATATGAAGGTGTCTATACCATGATGTCGTTTGAAGGCACAATGGATCCGGTATTCCGTGCCGGGAACATCAATACTCGTAGATAGATATAAATAAGCAAAATAAAAATGGTGTAATGATTACACCATTTTCTTTTTTTTATTTGGCTTTGTTACTGCTCATGGATCTGTGCATCCTCTCTCTCCACTTGCCGTTTTTGAAGAGGAAGTAAGCCATGATCGCTCCTGCTACCCAGGAGATCAGCAGTGATGTTGATAAGGCATATGGACTGCCATGTGGGAAGAGTTCGCTCTTGGTATATGACGCAAACAGATAAGCTAACGGAACACGGATCAGGATCGTGGAAATGATCGACTGATACATCGGCGTCATGGTATCTCCGGCACCTCTCATGATTCCCAGCAAGACCTGGGAAAGGCCGAACCAGATATAACCGATAGCCATTATTCTGATCATGTTGGTAGCTAACTGGATCAGTTCAGGTGTCTTGGTAAAGATCCTGAATAACAACGGGCTGGCAAACATCAGTGCTACTACGATAGCGGTCGATAAACCTAAAACGATGTTCTGTCCCTGCTTCTTACCTAAGGCGATACGATCTTCCTTTCCGGCACCGACATTCTGTCCGGTAAATACGCTCATCGCATTACCGAAGGAGAAGTTCGGCATCATTGCGAAACCATCGACTCTCATGACCAGAACGTTGGCTGCGATTACCATCTCACCCATGCTGTTGGTAAGGTTTTGTACGAACATGTTAGCGGTTGCCATGATGGCCTGAGTGATTCCGGTAGGAAGACCCAGTTTGATGATCCTTCCGGAAATGTTCGGATCAAGTTTAAGCGATTCCAGATTCAGATCGAAATCGTTTTTCATATTCATCAGCTTGATAAGACAGAGAACAGCCGAGATGCCCTGGGATAAGACGGTCGCTAAGGATGCACCCTCTACTCCCATTCCCAGCTGGGAAATGAAATAGATATCCAGGAAGATATTAAGACCGGCAGAGATCAGAAGGAATAATAAGGCAGAGATCGAATCGCCCATTCCTCTTAACAGACCGGCCAGGATATTGTAATAGATCGATCCGGCAATGCCTAAGAAGAAGATCGTCAGATAAGACTTACACCAGTCAAGGATGCTGGCAGGAGTATTCAGCAATCTCAACATCGGTTCAGTGATCGCGGTACCGACGACCATGATGATCAGCGATACGATCGCTGAGAGGACCAGACAGTTGCCAATACTCTTGGAAAGTCCCTTACGGTTTTTGGCACCAAACATCTGGGAAGTGACGATACTTGCACCGGTCGAGATACCGATGAACAGTGAGAACATCAGGGTCAGTATCGGCATTGAACTTCCAACAGCTGCCAGGGCATTATCACCGATATATTTACCTACGATGACAGAGTCGGCTGTATTGTAAAGCTGTTGAGCAACATTACCGATCAACATCGGGATAGCGAATTCCAATATTCTCTTATATGGTTCGCCTTCCGTCATGTTTTTAGTCGCAAACATCTCTTTTAACTTCATAGACCCTCCTTATAAAAATGTATACTAACAGATTGTATCACAAACCAATTAAACTATTGTCATATTACTTTGGTTTATCGATATCAATTTATTTAATCTTTGTATGGGTTTATAATTAAATCAGGAGAAATCATATGAAAAAAATATTATTACTGCTGCTGGCATTATCGATGCTGATGCTTTCTGCCTGCAGCAAAGGTGGCGAGACCACCGAACCAACAAACGAGCCGGAGCCTACCGTTGTTGATGAGCACGAAGGACTTAAGCTCTTTAGTCATGATTCAGGATTCAATGTCTGGCTGCCTGAGGAAGCAGAGGAAACACCTATCGATGGCTTTGATGTCGCTTATGTGACTGATCACTTCTTTGTTTCAGCTATCAAGGAATCCGTCGATTATCTTGAAGAACTGGGAATCGCGATGGAAGACTTCGATATCGATGACTATACCGATGCTATCATCGCCAGCAATAACAACAAGATCTCTTTCGAAAAAGGACCTGATGGTTGGCCGTTTGCCCGCTATATCAGCACCGTCGAAAATACCAAATACAGCTATCATTCTATCTTAAGAGCCAGTGATGATGCCTTCTGGACCATCACCTTCGGTTGCCTGACCGACGAAGAATCCACCTACTACCCATTATTTGAAAAATGGGCACAGATGATCGAAGTCAAATAGCATTTAAAAGACGGCTAGGCCGTCTTTTTTTCTTATTTCCTACTATAGGTAAAACCTATAAATGATAGAATTAATGCGGAGGAATTATGGAAGAAAAATTATTAAAAGAACACGCTTCTAGTATTAGAAGAAAAATCATCACAATGATTTATGCTGCTCAAAGCGGACATCCGGGCGGAAGTTTAAGCGCAGCTGATATTCTTACTTATCTGTATTTCAATGAGATGAATATCACCAAAGAAAACGTCGCTTCTACCAACCGTGACCGTTTTGTCCTTTCTAAGGGTCATGCTTCACCGGCTTTATATGCGGTATTAGAAGAAAAGGGCCTTATTGATGAAGATCTGAACACTTTCCGTAAACTGGGTTCTCATCTTCAGGGTCACCCTTCCATGCAGAAACTGGCCGGCGTAGATATGTCTACCGGTTCACTCGGACAGGGAATCAGCACCGCTGTCGGTATGGCTATCGCCAACAAACTGGACAAGAATGACAATCGTGTCTACGTATTGATGGGTGATGGTGAAGCTGAAGAAGGTATGGTTTATGAGGCTTTGATGGCCGCTACCCATTACAAACTGGATAATCTTTGCATTTTCCTGGACTTCAACCACCTGCAGATCGACGGTAATATTGAAGATGTTATTAATAATGTTAAATTCAGAGAAAAATTTGAAGCCTTTGGCTTGAATGTTCTGGAGATCGATGGCCATGATTTCACCCAGATCGGTGAAGCTCTAGCGGCTGCAAGACAATGCAAGGGCAAACCTACCATGATCATCGCCAATACCATTAAAGGCAAGGGCGTATCATTCATGGAAAATGATTACACTTGGCACGGATCAGCTCCTAACAAGGAACAGTATGAAAAAGCTATGGAGGATCTTAAATAATGGAAGAATGCAGAAACGCTTATGGTAAAACCTTGGCTAAATTAGCTTTGGAAAACGAGAATATCGTTGTTCTGGATGCTGACTTATCCAAGTCAACTAAAACTGCTGAAGTTCAGAAAGTATGTCCGGAAAGACACTTCAATGCCGGTATTGCTGAATGTAACATGGTCGGTATGGCTGCCGGACTTGCTGCCAGCGGCAAGATCGTCTATGCTTCCAGCTTTGCGATCTTCCTTGCCGGAAGAGCATTCGAAGTCATCAGAAACTCTGTTGCTTATCCGAATCTGAACGTTAAACTCTGTGCAACTCATGCCGGTCTTTCCGTTGGTGAAGACGGTGCCAGCCATCAGGCTGTTGAAGATGTTGCGATCATGCGCGCCGTTCCTAACATGCGTGTATTTGTTCCTGCTGACCAGTACGAAGCTGCAGCAATGACCAGATACTTGGCAACCTTCGAAGGTCCTGCCTACATGAGAATGGGCCGTGGAAAAGTAGAAGATGTCTATACACCAGATACTGAATTCGATTTCACCAAGATCAGCGTCGTTAAGAAAGGATCTAAAGTCCTGCTCGTTGCCATGGGCATGATGGTTGCTGAAGCTATCAAGGCAGCTGAAGTCCTCAAGGAAAAAGGAATCGAGCCTACCATCGTCAACGCTTCTGTCTTAAAGCCTTTCGATTCTGAAGGATTCGTAAAGATCGCCAAGGAACATGATCTGATCGTTACCATGGAAGAACATTCCATTTATGGCGGACTTTACAGTACAGTTGCTGAGACACTTACTCGCCTCGCTCCTAAGAAGGTCGTTCCGATCGCTATCATGGATACCTTCGGTGAATCCGGAAAGGGCGCTGAAGTACTTGCCAAGTATGGTATGACTTGTGAAAACGTCGTAAAGACCGTGTTGGAAAATATTTAATCAACAATTGTTGAAAAACTCCAAACTCCCA
>JAFWFB010000106.1 GCA_017512625.1 Erysipelotrichaceae bacterium | reverse complement strand
TTTCTGCCCTGGCAGGTATCCCTTTTGACCATTTCCTTGTCCAGGCTGTTTCTAAAATCAGTCTTATTTAGGATCCATCTTGGGGCGATCAGCTCTTCCTTGGCGATATCGCCAAGGATCCTTTCGATCACTATTTCCCCGGGAATCATTTGAAGCTGGTCGATCAGGATGTCCAGGTACTCTTCTTTGCTTAAAAGTTTGAAAGGCTTATCGTTATAGATCTTGGCCAAAGGAGTATCCTTAAGGATCAGCAGGGTATGGAATTTAAGGGCGTGGTAGCGAAGTTCACCGATATCCCTGATCGTATTAAGCATGTCCTGCTTACTTTCTCCAGGCAGGCCATTTATCAGATGGAAGCAGACCTTGATGTTGGTATCATCCAGTATCTTGAGATTTTCCTTTATTTCCTTAAAGCTTTCTCCACGGTTGATATAGGCCAGGGTCTTTTCCTTGCTGGTCTGGATACCGATCTCCAACCAGACGGTGATATTGGAGGTGAGTGAATCAAGATAATCGACGATCTCTTTGCTCAGACAGTCAGAACGGGTCGCCAGTGAGATCTCCCTTACCTCATCAAGTTTCAGGAAAGGTTCGATCATGCCCTTGATCTTGGCCAGTGGTCCATAGGTATTGCTGAAAGCCTGGAAGTAAGGAATGGTATAGGCATCAGGCCACTTAGGATCGATATATTTTTCCTTGTATTCACGGTATTGATCAAGCAGATCGTCACGGAAGCTGGCGGAAAAATCGCTTGATCCCTTGCCGTTGCAAAAGATGCAGCCGCCAATGCCCTTTGACCCGTCCCGGTTTGGACAGGTAAAACCCGCATCCAGTGCTACCTTGGCGACCTTATGGTCATATTTGTTTTTAAGATAATAGTTGTAGGTGTGATAACGCTTGTTATCCAGACTAAACTCGAATCGGCTGTTCATAAGGTAATTATAAATAATCATAGTGATTAAGAGATGATAAAATATAAAAGAAAGAATTGTTATGAAGTACTACTGTATAGGAATTAAGGGCGCAGGGATGTCGACCCTGGCCTGTTTTTTAAAGGATCTGGGAAATGAAGTAAGCGGCTACGACGATAACCGTCATCCCAAGTTTACCGAAGAAGGTTTAAAGGAAAGAGGGATCGAGGTCTTCTATGAAGCTCATCCTCTGGATAAGGATACCATCGTTACCTATTCCAAGGCCTTTTCGTCTGAGCATCCGGAGATCGTCCGGGTACGTAAGCTGGGTCTGACGATCAAGGAATACAACCAGGTCGTTGGTGACCTGACAGCGATGTATAAGACCATCGGCGTTTCCGGAACCCATGGCAAGACTACCATCACGACCATGATCAGCGATATCCTGATGGACACCACCGGTACTAACTACTACATCGGCGATGGCAAAGCTTACGCTAATAAGGATAATAAATACCTGGTGATCGAAAGCGATGAATTCAACAAGCATTTCCTGGCTTACCATCCAGCCATCGCTCTGATCTCCAATATCGAAGAGGACCATCTGGAATGCTATCCGGGCGGGATCGAAGAGATCAGAGCAGCCTTTAAGACCTTTGGCGATAAGGCGGAAGTAGTCGTTTGTTGTCATGAAGATCCAAATATCAGACTGATCAGCTTCAACAGCAAGACTTTTAGCTATGGCTACGAGGGAGCTGATGTAGCTGCCAGCAATGTTCAGTATAATTCCCAGGGAATATCCTTTGACGTAAAGATCAAAGACGAGGATTTCGGTCACTTCAATCTGCCTTTCTTTGGCCAGCACATGCTTTTAAACAGTCTGGGCAGCATCGCGGTAGGATATCTTGCGGGGATCGGCTATCAGGACATCTATGACAGCCTTAAGCGGTTTAAGGGCGCTACCCGCCGCTTTGAAGAATACCGAGTTGGAAGCAATATCATCATCGACGACTATGCTCACCACCCAAGTGAGATCGCCGCAACCATCAAGGCAACCAGACAAAAGTATCCGGACAGGGAACTGGTCGCAATATTCATGGCCAATACCTATAGCCGGACCAAAGACCTGTTTGAAGAGTTTACCAAGTGCTTTAAGGGGGCAGATAAGATCTATATCACCCCGATCACCAGTGACAGGGAAAAGGCTGAAGACTATCCCGATATCAATGCACAGATGCTGGTGGATAAGCTGGATAACGCGGAAATGATCGAACTGGAAACGATCGACAAACTGAAAAAACATCAGGACAGCGTGCTTCTGTTCATGAGCTGTGGAAGCATCTACCTATATCTGGAGAAATATTTCGAATTATACGGAGAAAAATATGATTAAGAAACTAATGATCCTGCTGCTATGCCTGGCAATGCTTGGCTGCAGCAATAATGCCAATCAGGAACCTGAACCTGAACCGGAGCCGGAAGTAGTTGAGCCGACGCTTTATACCCGTCCGATCTGTGTAGCGATCAACAACTACCCGGGTGCGATCAAGGTCCAGACCGGTCTTGATAAGGCCTACATGATCTATGAAGTACCGGTCGAATATGGTCTTAGCCGTCTTCTGGCCTTCTATCGCGATGACTATCCTGAAGTTGTGGGAACCATCCGCAGTGCCAGACATTATTTCTTTGATTATTTCCTGGAACATGATGCCATCTTTGTTCATTACGGCATGAGCCAGTATGCGGAAGACCGTTTCAGCGAGACCGGTGTCGATCATATCAATGGCAACTATGAAGCTGACAGTGAACCGTTCTACCGCGATAACCCGCTGGGTCTGGATTTCGAGCATACCGCTTATCTGGATTTCCCGAAACTACTAGACTTCATCAAGAATGAGAAGCAGTTTCGGACCACGACTTCCCGTACCAGCCCGCTTCCTATCGCTGAGCAGGTCGTCGATCTTTCCACCAGGGAAGATGCTATCCCGCTGGAAGAGCTGACGATGACCTATTGTCCATCGATCGTTACCCATTACGAATACAGTCCGGAAGATAGTGTCTACTACCGCTTTGTTAACGGACGTGAACATACCGATTTCAATACCAAGGAGCAGTACAGCGCCAAGAATATCGTTTTAGTCGAATTAAAGGACTACGACGTCATGCCTGATGGCACCAACATCGATCTGCATACCCTTGCCTTCTGGAAGGGCTGGTATATCACCAACGGTTATGCGGTACCGATCTATTGGGAAAAATACGAAGCAGGCATGCAGACGATCTTTAAGTATGCCAGTGACAGCACTCCTTTGGAAGTAAACGAAGGAAATGTCTGGGTCCAGATCTATTTACAGAAGAATCAGCCGGAAATGAAGCCGGTACAGCCGACGGAAGAAAAGACTGAAACAAAGACTGCTGAAGAAAGCACTGTAGAAAATAGCGAAACTATTCAAGACGCAGAATGATTCTGTGATATGATAGTAATACACCCATGAAAAAGATTCTGATGATCATTATAGTTTTTATGTTGCTGCCAAGCATCGTCGCTGCTGACGATGATTCTTTTGACATCAATGAGCTGGGTAATTATCAGAAGATCTATGAGACGGAAGAAGTGGAAGTCTGTGCAGTCGGAAGAGCAAAGACCTATGAAAGCTATACGATGATCACTGACCCGTCATCCCGTCAATACCGCTATATCAGAGACTACATGGATGTCGATCC
>JAFWFB010000105.1 GCA_017512625.1 Erysipelotrichaceae bacterium | reverse complement strand
CCTTACCTCTTGGCTACGGAACCAGATGGCGGTCCATACGGGTAACGCTCCCGTTATCTCTGCGTTGACAGCGCAGCAAGTTTACTTATCCTCCAATAGACCGTTTAATGGGGTGAGGGACGGGACTTGAACCCGCTATCACTAAGGCCACAACTTAGCCGCTTTCCCTATTGCGTTCCCTCAACATCTGCCTCGAGGAGGCCTGATTCCCGAATCGATCAGGCCTCCCTTACTACCACGACGATCTCATCAATCGTCTTATTGAATAACTCGGCTAAGACGATCAGGTTTTCCAGCGAAGGAAGCGTTACGCCCTTTTGCCACTTAAAGATGGCTTGCGGTGTATTGAAACCCATCGCTTCCTGGATCTGTCTTACCGTTATCCCCTTTTCTTTTCTGATACGGGCGATGTTCTTACCCGTTTCTTCCATATTGATCCTTGTTGTTGTGCACATACCAATCATTCCTTTCAAACAAAAACCGCTTGCCTGTTACATTTCTGTTTCAGCAAGCGGTCTGTATTATCCGGATTATGGCTGGATCTTTTATCTCGAGGTAAACCTCAAACACTCTGAAGCAGAAAGCATATCAAAAACTCTATCATCACATGGACATGGGATAGTCAGGCAATCATAATGGCACAAACTTGAAATGAATGTCATGCTTGTTTTTCTTGCGTTCATCGTGTTTTTCCTCCTTACGTAAATCAATATAGCATTAGTTATTTAAGCTTTGAAGTATATCTGTAGTATACCTATTCAGCTTTGAAGTTATAGACCGGTTTGATGATCTTGATGATATCAGCGGTAGGGTCTATGTTATCAACGATATCTTTCATGTCCTTATAAGCCATTGGACTTTCATCAAGGGTATTTTTGTTTACCGTGGAAGAATAGATTCCTTCCATCTGCTTTTCAAACTCTTCGACCGATAAAGTCCTGAAGGCTTCATTTCTGGACATGATCCTGCCTGCACCATGAGGGGCAGAGCAGTTCCAGTCCGGATTGCCTTTTCCGATGCAGATCAAAGATCCATCCTTCATGTTGATCGGGATCAGCAGCTTTTCTCCTTTAGCTGCGGAGACAGCACCCTTTCGCATGATCATGCTTTCCGTATCGATATAGTTATGAATGGTAGTAAACTGATCAATCGCGGTAAGACTCATTCCTTCGATGATGATCTGCATCATGGTCTTACGGTTGATGTCCGCATATTCCTGCATGATCTTCATGTCGTGGATGTAATCATCGAAAAGGTCGCCACTGACATAGGCAAGTTCCTTAGGCAGATCGGCTTTGATGTTTTTCTTCATTGAAGAAAGGGTCTCCTCGATCTCCCTGGCTTTTCCCTGAGACTTCAGATCATTGATCATCTTCTGGATCTCTTCCCTGGTGATGCCATTGGTCTGCTTGTAAGCCAGATCCTGATAGATCTCAGCAACTTCCTTGCCTAGATGTCTGGAGCCGGAATGGATGACGATATAGAGATTTCCTTCTTCATCCTTGTCAACTTCGATGAAGTGATTGCCGCCACCCAGGGTACCGATGGCTTTGAGCTCCTTTTCCAGATGCTCGATCTTATCGGAGCATTTTAGATCAAAGACTCTGGTAAGATCAGCATTTTCATGCTTGGTTTTTCTTACATTGAATCCGGCAGGGATCTTTTCTTTGATCAGCTTATCCAGCTTTTCGAAGTCGATCTCTTTTTCCTTGATCATGACTGTTTCCATGCCACAACCGATATCGACACCCACCATGTTTGGGGTGACGATACCATGTAAGGTCATGGTCGTACCGATGGTACAGCCAGCACCCGCATGAACATCAGGCATGATCCTGATCTTGGAATCCTTATAGGCTTCCATGTCACAGAGTGTTTGTAACTGTTCGATAGCTGAAGCTTCGGCTGTAGTTGCGTAGACGATAGCTTCGTTATGTTTTCCTTTAATGGCGTACATAATGATTTTCCTTTCGATCAGTCAGATCGAAGAAACCATTATTCAATCTCTTCGATCTGATTCCATTCATTGATCATTGCTTTCGCAAAGATCACTTCTTTACCTGTCCATCCATATAGAAGATTACCTCTGTACAGATAATCAGGAAGGACGCTATTGTTATAACCAGCCGTCTGGACCGAGAAAAGGTTAGTCTTGTCGTTAACGGTTTTACGGTATAAATCAACAAGTTCCAAAACGTTCACATAGTTCTCTCTATTACATCCTCTAAGACTGTTAGTATCTTTGAATGCAGAATATGACCTTGTTCCATCTTCTGTGCAATACAACTCTCCTCTGCCCGCCTGCATATCGGAGTATATGAAGATGTTGTCATAGTACTTGTTGTTTTTGATCGCATCTTCAAAGAAGAGCCATATACCGTTTTCGGTGGAAAAGCCGATCTGTTGTCCGGTAGCGTTTACTTTCTCCAAATTAGACAGGATTGAATCATTTTTAGAGATAGGAATGATCGTTAATTTGTCTCCAAATACGCCAACATATCCTTCCTCACAACGCATCGCGGTGAGAACTGCTGAAAGATTGCCGATTTCAGCTACTTTGACAGTTCCATACTCGCTGTTTAAAGATCCATAGGCGCTGCCGCTGTTATCGGTTAGCATCATTGTCTTGCCATCTAACATGGGCATGTTATTCAAAGACACTTGCAAGCACTCTTCCAGCGCTTCCATTACCATTACCTTGAAAGAGATGTCCGAGGATTGAATCATCTTGTAAGCAACATAGTATCGATACGGAAATTGTTTACCATATTCAACACCGTTAATAAGATTATCAAGAATCTTCTTAACAAAAGCGCGACTGGTTTCAACTTCGATTAATTCACTGAAGATACCCCTTAGGTTTTTTAACAATGCCATATGAGGCATCTTCATGGTGCCATTAAGTATCTCATACCAGCTTTTTCCTTCCGACCTTAAGTTTTCCCAAGTCTTTTCGCTTTCATCGATAGCAATCATACCGGTTTGCATAAGTTCATCAAGGACTTCTGAATTAGCATGACAGATACGCACCGTATTGATTATTCCCAATTCAGAATTCTTATACTTGGCAACCTGATATCTGTTTAACGATGCAAGCTTATCGGCCCAACTACGCTTTAATACGGATGGCAAACCTGCTTTTTTACCATCGTTCATCAACAGATAATAAGATAACTGAGTCGATGGTTCATCCGCTCTTCTCATAACCTGTCTTTGTATGCTTGCGAATAAGCCAGGATGTGTTTTATTGAACTCTACTCTATTTGGATGCAGAGCTGCCCTGACCATGATGACCTGAGGGTTAATACGTATGTTGTAAAAGTCACGAAGCTGTGCAGCATACTCAATCGTTCCTTTAAAGTCGTAATCAAGGGACTCATCAATGATGTTCTCCATATAGGTTCT
>JAFWFB010000104.1 GCA_017512625.1 Erysipelotrichaceae bacterium | reverse complement strand
CACTGGTCGTAATGTATGTCTCCAAGACCAAATTCAAGGAGATCAGCATCGCCCTGATCTACATCCTGATCTTTTTGCTGATCAACTTTGCTTTGACCTTTGTCTTCTCCCCACAATTCGGTCCGGAGATCTATGGCACCAAGCATGTTTTGTTTGCTTTTAGCGAAAGATATACGCTGACCCTGGAGCAGGTCTTCTATCAGATCAGCAAGCTTATCAAATACCTCTCGCTGGTACCATTTGGTCTGCTTCTGTTTTTAACGACCGATCCAAGCGAATTCGCATCCAGTCTAAACCGCATTGGCGTCCCTTACCGGATCTGTACGGCTTTATCATTGACTCTTCGCTATTTCCCGGATGTTCAAAGAGACTTTACTACGATCCATCAGGCCGGACAGGCCAGAGGTTTCAATAATGGCAAGGGAGCCAAACTGGTCGACCGGTTTAAGGGTGTTGCGGGAATACTGGTACCGCTGCTTTTCTCGACGCTTGACAGGATCGAAGTCGTATCCAATGCGATGGAATTGCGCTCCTATGGCAAGAAGGATAAGCGTACCTGGTACAATGCCCGTCCGTTTACCCGTAACGACTACATCGCCCTGGCGCTTTGTACAATCGTATTACTGCTGGTATTGTATGTCCGCTTCTTCATCAACCATTCCATCTATTACAATCCATTCATTTAAGGAGATTTATCTATGAAGCCATTAATCGTCTTCCAATCAGACTTTACCTATAAGGAAGGTGCCGTTGCTTCCGTTTACGGTGTAATTAAAAGCGTTGACCGGCAACTGGAGATCATCGATGCTACGCAAGAGCTTCCGCAATATGACATCTATAGCGCCGGCTACCGTCTTTTTCAATACATGAAATTCTATCCAAAGGGAACCATTTTCCTTTCCGTCGTTGATCCGGGCGTTGGAACCGCCAGAAAAGCTTGCGTTTCTAAACTGGAGGATTACTATATCGTCACCCCAGATAACGGTACCCTTACCTTCATCAAGGAACACTATCCGGTATTGGAAGTAAGAGAGATCGATGAGACCATCAACCGTCTAAGAGGAAAGGATACCAATGAGGTAGCGATCTTCCATGGACGGGATCTGTTTGGCTATACCGCTGCCCGTCTGGCTTCCGGGATCATCAGCTACGAGCAGGTCGGACCAAGCTATCCGGTTGAGGATATCGTGATGCTG
The DNA here is from genome assembly GCA_017512625.1 of Erysipelotrichaceae bacterium. The sequence goes on along the minus strand of JAFWFB010000104.1, from coordinate 2,309 downwards.
CCGATCCTAAAGCCGACGATCGAAGGCGATACCATCAAGGGCATCGTTGAGATCAGCGACCCTAATTTTGGCAATTCCTGGACCAATATCCCGGTAAAAATGTTTAAGGATGCGGGTATTGATTATGGTGATCAGCTTAAAACAGTCATCACCTTTGAAGGGAAAGAGATCTTCAATCAGATAGTGCCATTCCACAAAGCCTTTGGCGATGTCGCTAAGGGAATGGAAGTCATTTATCATAACGAGCTAAACAATGTAGCTCTTGCTGTCTGCATGGGTTCCTTCATGGACCGTCACAAGGTCGGTTTTGGAACCGGTTGGCAGATATCGTTTGGAAAGGTAAAACAATGAAAGCATTAGTATTACAGACCGATTTCGGACTCGGTGATGGTGCGGTAAGCGCCATGGAAGGTGTAGCCTTGGGTGTTGATGAGGATATCAGAATCCATCATCTGACCCATGAGATCACCCCTTATAACATCTTTGAAGCCAGCTACCGTCTTTTCCAGACGGTCCAGTACTGGCCTAAGGGAACGGTATTTGTATCCGTGGTTGATCCGGGTGTTGGTACCTCACGTAAAAGCGTGGTCGCTAAAACAGCCAGTGGTCATTATATCGCTACCCCGGATAACGGTACCCTTACCCATATCAGTAAGCATATCGGTATCGTCGAATTAAGGGAGATATCGGAAGCCACCAACCGTCTGGCCAATACCGAAAAATCCTATACGTTTCATGGACGTGATGTCTTTGTCTATACGGCTGCCAGACTGGTAAGCGGAACGATCAGCTATGAGGAAGTAGGACCAAAGCTCGATCCTTCGACGATCCATGAACTGCCTACCTACAAGACCATCGTCGAGCCAGACTATGTGCAGGGTGCTGTTGACATCCTCGATGTCCGCTTCGGCTCCCTTTGGACCTCGATCGAGATGGATGATTTCGCTTCACTAAAGCCGGTATATGGTGAGAAATACGAAGTAACCATCAAAAACGGCAGTACCATCGTCTATGAGAGTCTGATCGAATACCAGCGCTCCTTTGGCGATGTCAAGATCGGTTCCCCGATCATCTACATCAACTCGCTTTATCATGTAGCCGTTGCGATCAACCAGGGATCCTTCGCCAAGGCCTATGGCATCGGTGTCGGACAGTCCTGGACCATCAAGATCGCCAGGAAATAAGCATATTGTGTTGAAATGCATCATCGTTTGATGTAATATATATAAGCGCGTGGGAGGATATTTGCAAATCCAATGACCACTGCCATATAGGAGGAAAAATTATGGCTAAGAAAGTTGCAAAAGTATGTAAGCTGCAATTCAAGGCCGGACAGGCAAAACCGGGACCAGCACTTGCCAGTGCCGGTATCAACATGCCTCAGTTCTGTGTTCAGTTCAATGATGCCACCAAGGATCGTATGGGCTCTACCGTGCCGGTAATCATTACAGCTTATGAAGACAAGAGTTTTGATTTCGTACTCAAGACTACTCCGGCTGCTGAACTTATTTTAAAGGCAGCAAACATTGAAAAGGGTTCAGGCAATCCAAAAGTAATCGTTGGTTCCATCACGAAGCAGCAATGCGAAGAGATCGCCCAGTACAAGATGCCTGATCTGACCGCTAATGACATCGAAGCCGCAATGAAGATCATTGCCGGTACTGCAAAGAACATGGGTGTTGCGGTCGAAGGAATGGAGGCTTAAGATGAAACATAGCAAGAGATATGTTGCTTCTAAGGCTACCGTTGAAAAGAGACCTTATTCAATTGAAGAAGCAGTCAAACTGGTAAAAGAGAACGCCAAGGAAAAATTCGATTCCAGTATCCGTGTTTCCTATAACTTAAATGTTGATGCCAGACATGCTGATCAGCAGATCAGAGGTGCCATGGTATTACCAAACGGAACCGGTAAGAGTCAGAAAGTCCTGGTAGTCACTCAGGGTGCCAGAGAAGAAGAAGCCAAGAATGCCGGTGCCGATTTCGTCGGTGGCAAGGAAATTCTTGAAGAAATCAAAAAAGGTTGGTTCGATTTCGATATCATCGTAGCAAGCCCTGACATGATGGGTGAGTTAGGAAAACTTGGAAGAATCTTAGGACCTAAGGGATTAATGCCAAACCCTAAGACCGGAACCGTTACCCAGAACATCGCTCAGGCTGTTGAGGAGATCAAGAAGGGTAAGATTGAGTACCGTGTCGACAGAGAAGGCAATATCAACTGCATCATCGGTAAGGCAAGCTTCAGCGAAGAAGCTCTGGTTGAAAACTTCAATGCCTTATACCAGACGATCTTAAGAGCAAGACCAACTGCT
>JAFWFB010000103.1 GCA_017512625.1 Erysipelotrichaceae bacterium | reverse complement strand
TCCAATGACAGCCGCAGCTTCGGACCGATCACGCTGGAAGACATTCGGGCCAAGAATATCCTGATCGTCTATCCTTTTGCTCATTTCGGTATCAAGCATTAGTAATGACCTTATTCAATATATTATTCATCATCATCCAGTGCAGCTGGGGGATGATCCAGACAACGATCGGTCTTATCATCTTCCTGCTTAACATAAGTAAGCCCCATTACTTTTACCATGGAGCGATCATAACCGAGTGGAAGTATCTTTCCAGCGTATCTTTGGGACTTTTTGTCTTCGTATCTGCCTTCTCAAGGGGAAACGGGGATAATGGACGCTCAGCCTTGCGCTACCGCAAACTGGTGATCCACGAATATGGTCATTGCATCCAATCAATGATCCTAGGACCCATTTACCTGATAGTGATCGGTCTTCCTTCCTTTCTTTGGGGAAATCTTTTCTATTTCCGCCATCTGCGTCGTAGAAGACATCTGTCCTATTACAGCTTCTATACGGAGAAAAACGCCAATTACTGGGGTACCAAAGTAGTAAAAGAGGATATTCAAGCCAAAGATATCCTTTAAATATAAGGAGAATTATCATGAAAAAAAGTCTAGGTAAGAAAATGATCTTCCCGCCATGCCCGGTGCTGATCGTCGGAACTTATGATGAGTCCGGCAAGGCCAATGCGATGAATGCGGCCTGGGGCATCAAGGTCGATACCAATCAGATCCTGATCTCCATGTCCAAGCATAAGACCACCGATAACTTCGCTAAGACCGGAGCCTTCAGTGTTGCTTTTGCAACTGTCAAGACCCTGGTGGAATCCGATTATTTCGGCATCGTTTCCGGAAACAGCGAAGACAAGATCGCCAAAGCCGGCTTTACAGCGGTAAAGTCAGAATATGTCAATGCACCTGTATTCGAGGAATACCCGTTGACCATGGAATGCTTAGTCGAGTCCTTCGATGATGGTCTTTTGATCGGTAATATCGTCAATGTTACCGTCGATGAGGAATATCTTGATGACAGCGGCAACATCGATGTCGATAAGATGGAGATCATCTGCTTCGATGAAGCAAGCAACTCCTACCGCCTCTTAGGTCCGGTCGTTGGCAAGGCCTTTAGGGATGGCTTTGCGATCAAAGAGCGCTAAAGGATAAAGGTAAAACTTAGATCATCAGGCTATTTCATAACTAAATAGCCTGATTTTGAATCGATCAAACCCTAATCGTTACCAAATCCTGCTTTTTATGATGTAATAATATATAGATTGGAAAAGATCATCGATCATGGCTGAAAACAAGACCAACATAAACTGGTATCCGGGACACATGAACAAAGCGAAGAATCAGATCAGCGAGACTGTCAAGCTGGTCGATTTGGTAGTGGAGCTGCGTGATTCCCGTTTCGTCTTTTCCAGCTTTAACCCGTTGCTTGATGAGATCTGTGACAATAAGCCAAGGCTGCTTGTTTTGACCAAGAAAGACAAGGCTGATCCTAAGATCAATCAGGAATTTGAGGAATATTTCAAAGAGAATGGCATCAACGCCTTATTCATCGATGCTATCAAAGATCCGCTTTCCAAGATCATCCCGGAAAAGATCAATACGGTCCTCAAGGATAAGATCGATAAGTATAAGGCCAAGGGCATTAAAAACAAGGTCATGCGGGTCATGGTGATCGGTATCCCTAACGTAGGCAAATCCACCTTCATTAACCGCATTGCCCTTAAAAACCACGCTAAGGTCGAAAACCGTCCGGGTGTTACCCGCTCCTTAAACTGGATCAAGATCTCCGATAATATCGACATGCTCGATACCCCAGGCGTCCTGTGGCCAAATCTTGGCGATGATCGCATCGCCCACAATCTGGCGCTTTTCGGTTCGATCAATGACGATATCCTGGACAAGGAAGATCTTTGCGTCTTTGCCCTTAAGTATTTAAGGGACAATTATCCGGAATTACTTAAGCAGCGCTATGGACTGGAAAGCATTGATGAAGATGTCTATAAACTGATCGATGATATCGGTCTTTCCAAAAAGATAATCAGCAGCGATGGCATCGTCGATTACCCGCGTTTATATAATGTAGTGATCAGTGATATCAGAAGCAGTAAGCTAGGAAGGGTCTCCTTTGAAAGAGTTTGCGATCGAAAATAAATACGAAAAACAGTACTGGAGCAAGAGCCAGCTGGTCATGGGGATCGATGAAGCCGGAAGAGGACCGATCGCCGGTCCTTTGGTCGTTGCCTGTTGCGTATTGCCCATCGGTTATGAGAATAAGTATATCTATGATTCCAAGTCCATCTCGCTTAAGCAAAGGGAAGCGATGTTTCATCAGATAGTCGAGGATGCGGTATATTATCAGTCTCGGATCGTGACACCGAAAAAGATCGATGAAGACAATATCTATGAAGCTACCCGCAAGGCGATGGAATCGCTGGCCATAAGCTATGACGTTGATCATATCCTGACCGATGCCATGCCTTTAAGGATCGGTAAGGATGTCATATCCCTGATCAAGGGCGATCAGAAATCCGTTAATATCGCTGCGGCCTCGATCCTGGCCAAAGTATTAAGGAATCATATCATGAACGGCTATAATGTCCTTTATCCGGAATATGACTTCAAAAACCATAAGGGTTATCCTACCGCCAAGCACTTAAAAGCTCTCGATGAGCTGCCCGTGCTTGAAATATATCGGCGCTCCTATAAGCCGGTAGCTGAAAGACTCCATAAACAGATCAGAATAATCTAGGAATCTAAAGGCTCGTGTTCTTTAATAGAACATGAGCCTTTTAAGAGAACAACTGATCGGTTATGCAATCAAATACCAGGGTGATTATGCTAAGATCATCCGGGCTTTCGATAACAAGGAAGACTATCAGCCGGTAGATGTCAAAGCCATCACGATCCTGGACCCGTTTTACCCGGAAAAGCTAAGGGATCTAAGACTGCCGCCGCTGGTGCTTTTTTATAAGGGGAACACTGATCTTTTAAAAAGGGAGGCAGTAGCAGTGATCGGTTCGCGGAAGATGACGGAAAAGGGCAGAAAAACTACCGAATATGTTACCGATCATCTTAAAAAACGTTATGTCATCGTTTCAGGCATGGCCAAGGGGGTGGATGGGGTAGCACACCGCTTTGCACTGGATAGCGGCACGATCGCCGTACTTGGTTCAGGCATTGATCACATCTATCCCAAGGAAAACAGGGACCTCTACCATGCCTTGGAAAAGGATCATCTGATCATCAGCGAATATCCCTTTGATTATCCGCCTTATGCCCAGAATTTCCGCTTCCGTAACCGCATCATCGCGGCTCTTTCACAAGCGGTCTATGTTACCCAGGCTCAGGATCGTTCCTGTACTTTTATCACGGTCAATGAAGCCCTTGATCTAAACCGCGAGATCTATGTCGCTCCCTATCATCTTTTCGATGAGGAAGCCTATGGATCGAATCTTCTGATCAGTGAAGGTGCCACATTGCTTACCAGGGAACACCTGGATAATATTTGTAATTGTAAATGAAATGTGCTTATATAATGATTTAGTAAAAAGGAATCGAGAATGAAAAACTTAATTATTGTTGAATCTCCATCAAAATCAAAGACCATAGAGAAATATCTGGGCAAGGATTATAAAGTCCTTTCCAGTAAAGGCCATATCCGCGATCTGTCTACCAAAGGCAAGGGCGGATTTGGTATCGATATCGAAAACGATTTTAAACCTGACTATGTAATCATTAAAGATAAAGGCAAGACTGTCAAGGAGCTTAAGGAAGCTGTCAAGAAAAGCGACAAGGTCTTCCTGGCAACCGACCCGGATAGGGAAGGAGAGGCGATCTCCTGGCATTTAGCCGAGGTCCTGGGACTGGAACCGGAAAAGACCAATCGGGCCGTGTTTAATGAAGTTACCAGGGATGCGGTCGAAAAGGCCATTGAAAATCCGCGTTCTATCGACATGGATCTGGTAAGAGCCCAAGAGACCCGTAGATTCCTGGACAGGATCATCGGCTTCAGCCTTTCTTCATTGCTTAGATCCAAGATCAGGTCCAAGAGCGCCGGCAGAGTACAATCGGTCGCCTTGAAGATGATCTGCGATCTGGAAAAGAAGATCAAGGCTTTCGTACCGGAAGAGTATTGGACCCTGACGGCTAAGTTTAATATCGATGATATTGAATTCGACGCTGAATTAAGCAAGGTAAATGATAAAAAGCCGGATATTAAAAATGAAGAGGAAGCAAACCGGGTCTTTGATCTGGCAAGCAATCCGCTAAAGCTGACTGATATCAAATCCCAGGTCAAAAAGCGCAAGGCTTATCCTCCGTTTACGACCAGTACCCTGCAGCAGGCAGCATCTTCCAAATACAATTTCACTGCCCGTAAGACGATGAGCATCGCTCAGGCCCTTTATGAAGGCGTGACTTTAAAAAACGAGACCGTCGGTCTTATCACCTATATGCGTACCGACAGCACCCGTCTTTCCAATGAATTCGTCAATAATGCCCAGCGTTACATCGAAAACGCCTATGGCAAGGAATACGTCGGAAAATACTTCTTCAAGAAGGAAGATGGTTCCCAGGATGCTCATGAAGCCATTCGTCCGACTGACATCAACCGTGATCCGTTAAGCATCAAGGAATATTTGAGTGCTGATCAGTATAAGCTTTACAGTTTCATTTATTACCGTGCCCTGGCATCCCTTATGAGCGATGCGAGCTTTGATACCCTGCGCTACAGCTTCAGCAAAAACGGTCTTTTGTTTGTAAGCAACGGATCCAAGATGAAGTTTGATGGTTTCCTTAAAGCCTATAAGAATTACGATCAAAGCAAGGATACCATTTTGCCTGAGCTGACTCTTGATCAGGATTATGAATATGAAAAGCTTGAAAAGCAGCAGCATTTCACTGAACCGCCGGCAAGATATACCGAAGCCCGTCTGATCAAGGCCTTGGAAGAGGAAGGCATCGGCCGTCCATCGACCTATGCAACGATCGTGGACACCATCGTCTCCAGGGGTTATGTTGAGCTGGTAAGGACCAATGAAAAATCTAAGACCCGCTTCTTTGTTCCGACCGAACAGGGTCTTTTGACCGATGAGAAACTGGCGGAATTCTTCTCCAGCATCATAAATATCAAATACACCAGACAGATGGAAGAAAAGCTGGATGAGATCGCAGAAAACAACATCGATTATCTGAAGGTCTTAAAGGATTTCTACGGTGAT
>JAFWFB010000102.1 GCA_017512625.1 Erysipelotrichaceae bacterium | reverse complement strand
GCGCCGTTTTCACCCAGGATCGCATGGATCTCTCCCTTGCGTACTTTAAGACTGGCATGATCATTGGCTACCGTCTTGCCGAAGCGCTTGACGATATCTCGCATTTCAATGATATATGATTCGTTATTCACGATAGTATCTTTCATATATACCTCTGTAAATAAAGCGCGGTAAGGCTTTGCCCTGCCGCGCTTTTAAATCATGTTTTTTAGTTCAATGATTCGTCAAGAGTGTAAAGACCTTCGCCATACTTAGCAACGAAATCTTCGTTGACACGTGGAACGACGATCTCACCGCTGATGATCTTAGCCTTAGCTTCTTCGACAGCAGCCTTAGCTTCTTCAGAAAGGATATCAGTTACAGCATAACCGACACAGTCATTAGCTAAGTCATACATAGCGATGCCACCCTGTAAAGTGCCATCCTTGGCAGCTGCACAAGCCTGGCAGACAGCGTTGTCGATCAGACGGAGTGCAGAAGTGAATACAGCTTCAGGAGCGAGGTAGTTCTGGTCTACTTCAACACCGATAGCGTATAAGCCTTTTTCCTTGGCAGCTTCGATGACACCAAGTCCGGTAGCTCCGGCAACCTGGTATACAACGTCAGCACCGTTGGCGAACATATTCAGAGTTGCAGTCTTGCCGGCTGCAGCATCGTTATAGTTGTTGGCATTGTATTCCTGAATGGTGATATCAGGATTGGTATCCTTGGCACCAGCCATGAAGCCGAATGCGAACAGGTTCATAGAGAAGCCGGTTCCACCCATCAGGATACCGATATTGTTGGTCTTGGTCTGCTTAGCAGCAGCAACACCAACCAGGTAAGAACACTGCTCAGAAGCAAAGTTGATACCGGTGACATTAGGCAGATCAACGCTAGCATCAATGATAGCGAACTTAGTATCAGGATACTGGGGAGCGATGTTGGTTAAAGCATCGACCATCAGATAACCGACACAGATGATGAAGTCATAGCCTTCGTCGATGGCTGTGATCAGGTTTGGCTCGTAATCAGCAGCAGTCTTGGACTCGTAGTAGGTAACTTCGATTCCTAATTCATCGCGGGCTTTTTCCATACCGGCCCAAGCCATAGTGTTGTATGACTGGTCGTTGATACCGCCAACGTCAGTGACCATGGCAGCCTTAAAGGTATCTTCTTCAACCGGTTCATCAGTCGGTTCATTGTTGCTTGTACAAGCGACCATGCTTAATGTCAGCAGCAATGAAAGTAAGATAAGTAATACTCTTTTCATGTTTTCCTCCTATTTATATAAATCCAAAACTACTGGATTCATGCCTATATGATAACACATAAAATCTGAGACACCAGGACAAAAATCTTAATCGTATTTTCGCCCATTTTTCAGATAAACGAAGAGACAAAAGGCCTGCAAAGCAGGCCTTTAAAATCAGTCTCTTTTAGTAGCGATGACTTTGATCCAGAGTTCAGATAACTTCTCGACCTGGACCGGATTGTGACGGAATACTTCATCGTTAGGTCCCATGTTAGGAATAGCGTAGGCATTATTTCCTTCGAATTCGGTATCCTTTAGTTCATTGAAGACTTCAGCATTGCTGGAAGCATATCCGACAGTGATGGAGTTATCGTAGGACTGGTCATAGTCCAGGATGAAGTTGATATATTCGTTAGCTAGTTCAGGGCACTTGGAGTTTGCTGGGATGACCATGGCATCAGTCCAGTAGTTGGTACCCTGGCTAGGGATATAGAAACGCATGTTCTCGTTTTCGGAAAGGATGTAGGCAGCATCGCCACTGTACATCATACCCATGGCCTATTCGCCATAGATCAGACCATCAATGGCCTCATCGGTAACATAGGCCGGATCCATGTTCTTATGGATGTCAAGCAGCCATTCATAAGCCTGGTTGATCTCATCTTCATTCTCGGTATTCATGGAGAAGCCTAAGGCTTTGAAAGCCATCATGAAGGAGTCACGCTGAGAATCATACATGTAGATCTGTCCTTTGTATTTGGTATTTCTCAAGACGTCCCAGCCCTGGCTTTCAACATCAGCCTGATCGACTACTGTCGAATCGTAGACGATACCGACGTTGCCCCAGAAATAAGGCACGCTGTAGGTATTATCCGGATCATATTCCTTGTTCAGGGTTCCCTCATAGAGGTTAGATAAATTGGTAACGATGCTCTTGTCGATCGGCTGGAGCATATCTTCGCTGATCAGTCTTTCGATCATGTAATCACTTGGAATGATGACATCATACTTGGCTCCGCTTTGCAGCTTGATATACATTGCCTCGTTGGAATCAAACAGGGAATAGTTGACCTTGACGCCGAATTCCTCTTCGAAATTCTTTAAGACATCTTCACCGATGTACTCACTGGCGTTGTAGACATTGAGGGTCTTGCAGCCATCGACTTGGGCAGTGTCGCCCTCGCCTTCGCCGCTTTTGGTGCAACCGAACATTGAACCGATAAGCAGCAATACCATAACGATCTTAAACAGCTTCTTCATTTTTCTTAGCTTTCCTCCTTGAATTAATCATTGGTATGACATTAACGATGATCAGAATGATCGTGATCGTAACAACGATCAGAGTGCTCAAGGCGTTGATCGTCGGATTGAGACGACGGACGCTTGAATAGACATAGATCGAGATATTGTTGATGCCTGGGCCGGTTACGAAGTAACTGATTACGAAGTCATCGAAAGACATCGTAAAGGCGATCAGCATTCCCGAGATTATTCCTTGTTTGATCTCCGGAATAATGACTTTATATAAAGCCTGGAACGGGGTACAGCCCAGATCCAAAGCGGCTTCAGCCAGATTGTCATCCATCTGTCTTAGTCTCGGAGTTACCGATAACATGACATATGGAATACAGAACATGATATGTGCCAAAAGCAGGGTCCCAAAGCCGGTATCGATGTTGACTGAGGTGAAAAACAGCATCAGGCCCACGGCGGTAACGATATCCGGATTTAGCATCGGCAGGTTGTTTACCTGCGTTACCAGCTCTTCGATCACCCGGTTGGATTTGGACAAGCCAATGGCAGTGATCGTTCCAACGATCGTGCTGACGATCGTGGCGATGACAGCGATGATGACCGTGTAGTAGATGGCTTCCATCATCGTACTGTTATTGAACATCTTCTCATACCACTTAAGCGAGAATGATTCGAAGTTGGTCAATGACTTGGAACTGTTGAAGGAAAACAGGACCACGTAGGCTATCGGCAGATAGAAGAAGGCCAGCAGCAGGCCGATATAGACCTTGTAAAAGATATTGCGTTTCTTTTCCATATCAGTCCTCCTCACTGTAGTCCAGCTTCCTGGTGATATACATCGATATCAGAATGACGATAGTCATGATCGTGGAGATCGCGGCACCAAAGTTCCAGTCGCCGGCACCCAGGAAATAGGATTCGATCAGATTACCGATCAAGACAAACGATCCGCCACCGAGCAGTTTCGGAATAAAGAATGACGATACCGCCGGTAAGAAGACCAGGGTAATGCCACTGATGACTCCCGGCATGCTTAGCGGCAGCGTGACTCTTAAGAAAGCGTTGCGGTTATCGCAACCCAGATCGTGAGCCGCAACATCCAGGTTAGGATCGAGCTTCGATAAAGCCGTATAGATCTGTAAGATCATAAACGGCAGGAAGTTATAAACGATACCGATATAGACCTTGGCTTCCGGAGAAAAAGGCGATTCCAGAAGCAATCCTCTCCAGGCATAGGTACGGACCAGGATATTGATCCACATCGGGAAGGTAACAAGCAATACGATGATCGCCTGACTGTTGGCTTTTAATTTGGTAAGTCCGTAAGCAAACGGATAACCGACCAGGATGCAGATGATCGTCGTGATGACCGCGATCTTTAAGGAGTTAATCAATACCTCCAGAAACATCGGATCTTCGAAGAAACGGACGAAGTTATCGATCGTGAATTTGATATTGATAATATCGTTACCCTGAACACTGAAGGCATAGAAGATGATGAACAAGACCGGGATGACGATCATCAACAGTGCCCATATCAGGTAAGGATAAACCAGACGGGAGAAGCTCTTCATTACTTGACACCCATCTTCTTCATGACGTGAATGGCATCCGGTCTGAAGCTAAGGGATACTTCTTCACCTTCCTCATACTTTTCAGTGGTATTGATCTTGTAGACCCGGCCTTTGGTACTGAAAGTAATCGGGTAATCGCCTTCGACGATGTTGTCCTGGTCGAAGTCGTAACGGACATCGGTGATCTCGATATCCTTATCATTGCTAAGATTCCAGGCTGCAGCATCGGCCCAGGTCTTTAAGTCGACGGACAGGGCCATCGATTCCCTGACATCGTCGATGGATTTATAGAAGTCGAAGGCTGTGATACCGATATTGGATTTCTTATCCTCGGTATATTTAGGTTCGACTACATTGATATTGATAGTGATCGAGGTGCCCTTATCGGTTCTAAAGGTACACTGATATTTGCCCGGCTGTGGCTGTATATTATATTCGGCCTTGATACCGATATTCTCTTCGCTGGTAGCATCCCAGGCCTGGGCATTAGCACGGGCGATCACATCCCACTCTTCCAGGGTAGCGACATCTTCGAGATCCATCGTAAAGTCGGATGCGAACATCTTTTCATTGGCTTCTTCATTGAAGATATCCTTATTGGCTAAAACGTGCATGATGACGCTTTTGGAGGTACCGATCTTGGTCTCGACCATGGTCTCATAATGCACGCCCTTAAACAGGACTGACTTGACCTCACCGGACAGCTTGGAATTCTCACCTTTGACGATCATGATATCTTCCGGTCTGATGACGACATCGATCTCTTCATTCTCATTGAAGCCGAAATCGACGCATTCATAGTC
>JAFWFB010000101.1 GCA_017512625.1 Erysipelotrichaceae bacterium | reverse complement strand
TCAGAAACTGTCAGATCATGTGCTTTAGCGCTACCTTCTCGCAAGAACTGCGCCAGATGGTCAAAAAGTATCTGGAAAACCCGGAGTTTATCCAGATCAAGACCAATGAACATCTTGACCCGCAGATCGAACACATCCTGGTGGATGCGAAACACAGGGACTATAACGAAGTTTTGATAGACGTCTTAAAGGGATTTGTACCTTATGTCTGCGTGATATTTGCTAATACGAGGGAGCAGTGTGCCGCTACCGCCGACTACCTTCGCGATAACGGCTATAAGGTGCTGGAAATGCATGGTGGACTTGATTCCCGCAAGCGTAATCAGGCCATCCGTCTTTTGCTTAGCAAGCAATACACCTATATCGTTGCCAGCGACGTAGCCAGCCGAGGCATCGATATCGACGGCATCTCCCACGTTGTTTCCTTAGGCATGCCTTATGAGCTGGAATACTATATCCATCGCGCCGGCCGTACCGGAAGAGCAGGAAAAAGCGGCGTATGCTACACGATCTATAAGGACGAAGATATCCCGGCCATCAATTCCCTGAAGGAAAGAGGCATCGTCTTTAAATCCATGGTCGTTCGTGGCGGCCAGCTGGTTGCTTCCCGTGTGCGCAACATCGCCCGTAAGAGCAAGGATGATCAAAGAGAGATCGAGATCGCCCGCAAGCTTAAACCAAAGAAGGAAAAAGTCAAACCTAACTATAAGAAGAAGAGAAGGCAGGCTGTTTTAAAGGAAAAGCAGAAGGAAAAAAGAGCCTTCATCAAACAGAAGATCAGAGAGCAGAGGGTCGAAAGATATAAAGCCAATGCCAGGAAGAATAACGACTGATTTCAAGGATCTTAAACTGACCCCTAAAAGACTGGAGATATTAGATAAACTGGACATTCATAATGTGGATGAACTTTTAAGTTACTATCCTTTTCGCTATGACGATAACCGGCTGATGAATTACAGCGACTTCGTCGACGGTCAAAGGGTCTGTTTTAAGGCCATGGTCGTTTCTTCGGCAGTAACTGCCCGTTATCAGCGAAATCGCAGCGTTACCCGCTTCAAAGTCATGATCGACGAAGAAGTACTTGCTGTCTCCGCCTTCAACCGCAGCTGGCTTAAATTGGATGATAGCAAAGATGTCTATATCGTAGGCAAATACGAGTATCCGAATAAGATCACAGCCTTTAATGTGTCACAGAGTCCGGAAAGTGGCTTCATCGGCATCGTACCGGTCTATAACCTTAAGGAAGGCATTACCCAAAACGATTTGAGAAAGATCATCAGAAAGGTCTATGATGAGGTTTATCCAATGATTGAAGAGATCATCCCGGATAAGTATCTTCAAAGGCATGGTCTGATCGGCCGTAACGAAGCCCTTAAAAATGTTCATTTCCCCGATGATCAGGGAAAACTTCGTCTGGCTCTGGCCAGATTGAAATACGAGGAGTTTTTGCGCTTTTATGTCGCTTTGAATCTGCGCAACAGCCAAAGCATCAATAAGCGCGATACGATCAAGGAATTTGATGATGATCTTCTTAAAGAGTTTATTGCTTCCCTGCCTTTTGAACTTACAGAAGACCAGGTTGAAGCGATCGAAGATATCCGCAAGGATCTTAAAAGCAATAAAACGATGTTCAGACTGCTGCAGGGCGATGTAGGTTCCGGCAAGACGGTCGTAGCCTTTGCATCTCTTTATATGAATTATCTTTCCGGCTTCCAGGGTGCCATGATGGCCCCGACCGAGATATTGGCCTTACAGCACTATGAATCATTCCAACAGATGTTTAAAGGCAAGCTGAATGCTGAGCTTTTAAGCTCTTCCGTAGATAACTATAAGCGGAAAGAGATCCTGGATGGTCTTAGATCAGGAAAGATCGATGTTTTGATCGGTACCCATGCCCTTTTCCAGGATGATGTGGAATTCGAAAGACTGGGACTGGTGGTAACCGATGAGCAGCATCGCTTTGGCGTCAAACAAAGACGGGCTTTGAAGGAAAAAGGCAATGATACCGACTTACTTTTGATGTCCGCTACCCCGATACCAAGAACGCTGGCAAGCTCGATCTATGGCGATCTGGCCATCTCTTCGATCAAAAGCATGCCTAAGGGAAGAAAGGGCTGTGTCACCACCCTGATCAGGGAAAACTCGATCAGATCGATCGTCGAAGAGATCAAGGGATATCTGGCGCAAGGCAAGCAGGCCTATATCGTTGCTTCCGCGATCGAAGAAAACAGCATGGATCTAAAGGATGTCCTGCGTCTATATGAATCGATAAAGGATGTCTTTGACCAGTATAATGTAGCCTTCCTTCATGGCAAGATGAGCAGTGAAGAGAAGGAAGAGATCATGTCGCGCTTTAACGCCAACAAGATCCAGGTCCTTATAAGTACCACGGTCATCGAAGTAGGCATCAACGTCAAGAATGCGACCATCATGGTAGTCTATGATGCTGACAGGTTCGGACTAAGCCAGCTGCACCAGCTAAGAGGCAGGATCCAAAGGGGAAACGATCTGGGACACTTCTATCTTCTGACCGATAAAAAGGATGGCGATATCCTCAACCGTCTTAATACTTTGGTAAGGACCAATGACGGCTTTGAGATCGCAGCGGAAGACCTTAAAGAAAGGGGTCCGGGCGATATCCTGGGAATCCGCCAAAGCGGCCTTCCTAGCTTTATCCTGGGCGATCTTTTGACCGATAGCAAGATCGTTGATGCTGCCCGCAAAGACGCTGTTGAGCTGCTGGAAGAGGGTGGGGATACAAATCGCAACTTTATCGATTTGGTCAAGGAATCTTCTAGTATAATTTATGTAGATTAATTATGACTATTTACGATTTTCTGAAAAGAAGGAACATACATATCAAAAACAAGGTGCTGATGGAGATCGCCTTTACCCATTCATCCTATGTAAATGAACATAAGGGCCGTTTGAAGGACAATGAAAGGCTCGAATTTGTGGGTGATGCGGTATTACAGATCTATTCAGCGGATCTTTTATTCCGTCAGGATCCACCCCTTTCCGAAGGCAAGATGACGACTTTCAGAGCTTCGCTGGTATGTGAAAAAGCATTGGCGGAATATGTTCTGGAATATCATCTAAATGACTATCTTAAGCTGGGTCTGGGCGAGGAGAAAAATGGCGGCCGGACCAGACCGTCGATCATGGCGGATATGTTTGAGGCTTTTATCGGCGCCTTATATCTCGATCAGGGATATGACGTGGCTAAAGGTCTGCTTGATGAGATCATCCCCCATCATCTGGATGATTACCGCAACGATATCGATTACAAGACTACCTTACAGGAATACATTCAGATGGATTCCCGTAAATCCCTGGAATACGAACTGTTAAGTTCCGAAGGACCGAGCAATAACCCGACCTTTGAAGTCGCGGTAAAGGTCGATGACATCATTCTGGGTATCGGAAAGGCCTCTTCCAAGAAAGAAGCTCAGAAGCTGGCTGCCAAGGATGCCCTGGATAAACTGGCACTTTAGACAAGATGAAACAATTTGATATCAATAACTTCTTCGAGTTTTCCCATATCGAAGAAGAAGACAGAGCACTATTCAAAGATTTGATCATCAATCAAGTCTTTTATGATAAGCCAAAAGATGAGGTCCATATTGACGTCAGTGTGGAAAAGGCGCTTCCTTTAAGCTTTTATGATGCCCTTAAATCCTATTTTGAAAGCCGTCTTAATCACTCTGTGATAATGCATTTAAGCGCCAAGGAAAAAGGAATATCCTTTTCTGCTTTCCAGGAATACTA
>JAFWFB010000100.1 GCA_017512625.1 Erysipelotrichaceae bacterium | reverse complement strand
TGATGATACGTTCGACTTCCGAGCTGAAATCAGAGTGGCCCGGAGTATCCACGATATTGATCTTATAATCCTTGTAGTTGACACTGCAGTTTTTGGAATAGATAGTTATTCCTCTTTCCCTTTCGAGATCATTGGAGTCCATGATCCTCTCGATCTTTTCATCATGCTCGTTGAAGACATGAGACTGATCCAGAATGGCATCGACCAGGGTACTTTTGCCCGCGTCAACGTGGGCTATAACTGCAACATTGATAATCTTTTTAAATTCCATACCTGATTATTATATGCTTGTCTTTGCTTCATATCAAGAATAAAAGCCGGGAGCGATCCCGGCTTTATCAGATCAATAATTCTTGTGCTTTTACTAGCTGCGTCTTGCCTGCATCGTTTCCAGTTCCCGTCTGGTCTTTCCTTCAAAGGCCTGGGAAAACTCAAAGCCGATCTCTTCCTGTCCGGCTAGAAGTTTTGGATAGACGCTATCAGTAAAGATATCGACATCGGTGGCACTGCTATGGACTCCCGGTCCGCCCAGATTGGTATTTACAGCTGGCGGAATGATCTCCAAGACAGAGATATTCATATCCCTTAGCTGTTCACGCAGGATGTAGGTAAAGGAGTGCAGACCGGCCTTGGTAGCGCAGTATACCGGCATGTTATTCATCGGTCTGAAGGCCAGACCGGATGTGACATTGATGATGGTCGCATTGTCCTTGCCCTTTAAAAAAGGAACAAACAGATTGCACAGGTGGATCGGGGCATCGAGATTGGTATCGAGCTCCTTCTTCCAGTCCTGCCAGTCAAGATCACAAAGCAATGATCTTTGTTGAATACCCGCATTGTTGATAAGGATATTGACCTCAGGATAGTCACGGGAGACTATTTCAAAGAGCTTTATCCGGTTTTCCTCAATGCTGACATCACAAAGCAGCGGGATCAGTCCCGGATTATCCTTGACTGTGTTTTGCAGCTTTTCTTCATTTCGGCCGACGATGATGACTTTGTTTCCGTCAGCCAGATAACGCTTTGCTAAAGCAAGACCGATGCCGGATGTAGCTCCGGTAATGAGGATCGTATCCATATTCATTCCTCCTTGTCTATATCTTAATTATACTTAATTAAAACGCCGCCTTATGGGCGACGCTTTTTTATTCGGTTTTAAGGAAAGGGAAGATCCTGGCGTTGCGCTTTTCTTTCGCAAAGGCCGCATTATATTCCAGGATCCGGTAATCGGAGATGATCTTTTCCTCTTCTCCTTCAGCCCGGTTTATCTCTTTAAACATTTGCTCGCTTAAAGAATAATAACCCTGGGAATTGATGGCCGGTATGACCTTCATGGCTTCCGCCAGAAACTGATTGTAGACCGGAAGATCGATATTGGCTCTTTGTAAAGCCATGGTCGAGAGGTAATTGAAGCTGGTGATAGCCAGTTCCTGCTCTTTTGTTTCGTAATTGGTCCAGATAAAGAAAGGAACGGTATAGATGGCTTCTTTTTCTGCAAGATCGAAATCATCCATATCCTTTCCGGTAACGAAAGGATAGAATTCATCACAAAGTCTTGGCTGATGATCGCCAAAGAAGATGATCTCGACCGGCTCTTCGACGCTTTCAAAGTAAGTTATCAGCCTCTCTAAGGCCTTGTCGCTTTCATGCATCAGCTGCAAGAACTGATCGACATCAAACATTCCGGTATTGGACTGGACATATTGTTCAAAACCTTCATACACATCGCCATAACCACCATGGTTTTGCATCGTGACATTCCACATGAACAAAGGCTTATCCTTGTCCCTGGCTTCATACTTTTCGATGATCTCCTCATACATGCCAAGATCAGAGATATACTCCCTCATGATATACGACTTATCAAATTCCTCTTCGAAGTAGATCTCATCAAAGCCAAACAGCGGATAGACGCTGTAACGTTTCCAGCCGCTTGGATCATAAGGATGCATCGCCATCGTCGTATAGCCTTCGTTTTCCAGAGTCGTCACCAGGGTATTGGTGTCACTGTTTATGTATTGCATGTAAGGAATGGATCCTTCAGGCATAAAGGCCATGGTATTTCCGGTTAAAAATTCCCACTCTGAATTAGGGGTCTTAGCACCATAGACCGAGGAAAGGGCCCATCCTTTGATGGTATTTTCCTTTAAGGAATCATAGAAAGGCATGATGTCGATACCGGTATCCAGACCCTCACCCAGGATCCTTAGATCGGAGAAGGATTCGTTCATGATCGCGATGATCGTCGGCTTTTCAGTATCGCTTTGGCTGTAGGCCGATGATCTTTCCGGATATCCGGCAGCGATGTTTTCAACAGCTGTCTCACTGTAACCTTCCGGTTTGCTTACCCGGCTATCCCGGATGATCAGGACCTGATTGAGGAAATAGCCATTGAAGAAGGTTCCTTTAAGCTGCCAACTGTTTACTTCCATATCCTTTGCCCCGAACAGAACGATAGCCGCTAAGATGATCGCTGAAGCAAGACCGGTCAGCGTCAACGGAAGACGTCTTTCGAATCTTACCTTGATGCCGCTAAAGAAAAGAACGAAGGCAAAGGTAGCCAAAAGCACATAAGCCCCATGGGTATCGAGAGTAAAATGATAGTTTTGGGCGACCTTTAAGCCCAGACCGGCTGAACTGATATCCAATACAGTCATCTCGACTCCTCTGAACTGATAGACATAGTAATCAGCAAACCCTATCAGCATCAAAAACAGATGCGCAATGATGCAGGAAAGGGAAAGACGCTTGCTTATGATAAGCAATATGACATAGATGATGGCTACCAGAAGGATATTGAGCAGCCAGACTTTTTTCTGAGTGTAGTGGAAATTGTAGCTGTCAAGAAGCAGGTATTGGACCGATAAGACGGAAAAGGCCGCACTGGCACTGATCGCCAATGTCGACCATAGCCAGGCAAACTTGTTATCCAGTTCGACCTTGATGATGCTTAGCAAAAGCATCATGGCCACGATCAAAGCGACCACCTTAAAGTTAAGGCCGATCGTGACCTGCAGATATACTGCCAGGGCAGAAACCATAGCAGCAATAAGTATTTTAATCTTATTAAATTCGATAGATAGTTTGATCATTTTTTATTTTGGAAATAGTATAGGGGAA
Organism: Erysipelotrichaceae bacterium; assembly: GCA_017512625.1. The sequence continues at coordinate 5,082 of JAFWFB010000100.1, read as the reverse complement.
TTATATTATTACCCCTTTATTTGTTCAAGATGACTGTTTCTTGCGCTGTTCTTCTTCTTCGATCGCCAGTTCCCAAGTCTCCGTGACTTTGGCGATCTGGTTGTGGATATCATCGATCTCTTCATCCAGGGCATTCATCTTGGCGCTGTCCTGGTAATACTCTTCTTCAAAGCGCAGCGCTCTTTTATCTTCCAGAAGATCTTCCAGTTCCATCAGTTCCTGCTCGATCTTCTTGATATTGTATTTAGGCCGACGGCTTAATCTGGCAGTATCTTCCTCTTTCTTTTCCGTTTCGACTTTCTTTTCTTCCTTCTTGCGGACATCGAGGTATTCCTCGTATTCACCATCATAGAAAGTAGCCTTGCCATTTTCCAGATAGAGGATGGAATCAGCAATGTTCTTGATGAAATAACGGTCATGGGAAACAAACAGGATCGTGCCGTCATAATCCTTCAAGCTGGCTTCCAGAGCTTCCTTGCTTTGAATGTCCAGATGGTTGGTCGGTTCATCAAGGATCAGGAAATTGGCTTTCTTAAGCATCAGCTTGGTCAGCGACAACCTGACCTTCTCACCACCGGATAAGACCCTTACTTCCTTAAAGACCTCATCGGAAGAAAAAAGGAAAGTTCCAAGTACCGTTCTGATCTGGGTATTGTCCAGCTCCGGATTCTCATTCCAGACTTCCTCCAGCACGGTATTGTTGGTATTGAAATCAGCCAACTGCTGATCGAAATAACCGACTTCGATCTGATGACCGAACATCAGGTAACCGCCAAGAGGCGGAAGCAGACCGACGATGGTCTTGACCAGGGTGGATTTGCCGGTACCGTTATCGCCCATGATGCAGACTCTTCTTCCTCTTAAGATCTCCAAAGTGACTTCACCAAGCGGATGATCATAGCCGTATTGTAAACGGTCCATGCTAAGGACATTCTTGCCACCTTTGACCTTGCATTCGAAACGGGCATGGAAAGTCTTGTCATCAGGTCTTTGCGGCTTATCGATCCTTTCCATTCTTTCCAGATACTTGATCTTGCTTTGGGCAAAGGCTGCCTTATTCTTCTTATAGCGGAATTTCTCGATCAGCTCTTCCAGGCGCTTGATATCTTTTTCCTGCCGTTTATACGCTCTTTCTTTCAGGATCAGATCGTTCTTTTTCTGTTCCTGGTATTTCTCATAGGAGCCCACATAGCGGGTCAGACTGCCATATTCCATCTCGTAGATGATGGAAGTTGCTTTATTGATAAAGGCTCTGTCATGACTGATCAGAATGACAGCCTTTTCGTATTTGGCAAGATATCCTTCCAGCCACTTGATGGAATTGAGGTCGAGGTGGTTGGTCGGCTCATCGAGTAACAGGAGATCCGGCTTGCTTAAAAGCAGTTTCGCAAAAGCGATCTTGGTCCTTTCCCCACCGGAGAATTCGCTAAGACGGCGGACCAGATCATCTTCTGTAAAACCGAAACCGAGGAAAACGGAGCGGATCTCATTCTGATAATTATAGCCGCCGTTTAAGCGGAAGCTGTTTTCCAGATCGGCGTAGCGTTTGATGATCGAAGGATCATGATCTTCTTCCATGATCTTAGCCAGACGGTTTAATTCCTTTTCCTGCTCGATCAGCTCAGAAAAGGCTAAAGCCAGTTCGTTGTAGACGACATTTTCGGAATAGGAAAAATTCGTCTGGGTCAGATAGCCGATCCGGGTATCCTTTGAGACGTATAGTTCCCCGCTGTTTAGTTCCAACTCTCCGGCCAGTACCCTTAAAAGGGTAGTCTTTCCGGAGCCGTTTCGACCGATCAGCGCGATCTTTTCGTTATTAACGACCTGAAAATCGATATTCTCAAAAACTTCGTTAGTACCGAAAAAAACTGTTCCTTTACTTATCTGAATAATCATCTGCTTGATCTTTCTGTTTCTGATTGAGGGTCAGGGTCTGATACGGGATCTCGATGCCTTCCTCATTGAAGCGTTTTAAGACTGCTTCCCTGATAGCGGAAGTAGCCTTGAAACTGTCGTCGATATTGTCAGTTGTGACCAGCACCTTTAAAACAACGCCATTGGCGCTGAAGCGGTTATTGAAGACATTCGGTTTCCTGTCATAGACAGTCAGAGGGTTTTCATAACATTCAGTTGCAATGATCTCCCTGGCCTTGGCAAGGTCGGTATCAAAAGCCACTTCAAATTCCAGATAGGAGCCGATCTGCTCCGTTAGGTTGTCATTGACGATGACCGCCTTATCAACGACACTGTTTGGGATGATGACCGCCTGCTTCGCATAGGTCTCAATGACCGTGTGCCTTAAGGTGATATCCCGGACATATCCTTCAGCGATCACTGATCCGCCTTCCTGGATCTTGATCTTCTGTCCGATCTCGAAAGGCTTGGATAAGGATAAGAAGAAACCGCCGGTAATGTTTTCTAGTGATTTCTGGGCAGCTAAAGTGATAAGAGTAAGAGTGATGGATCCGGTGGTAAGAAAGGCTCCCGCAACCTTGGATGTGATATTGAACTGGGCAAAGGCGGAATAGATGCCCGTTACAGCGATCACGATCAAAACCAGGGAACGCAAAAAGCGGGTCACCAGATCATTTTTTCTGGCGATGACCTTCTTAAATACTGCTTTTGCGACATTGAAAATGATAAAGGTGAATACCAGTATTGCACCAAAACTGATCCACGATCCCCATCCGGCTGCTTCGATCTTTTCCCACATGACCATATGCTCCCTTCTGACAATAAACAATTATACTATAACCGATCATTCCCTGCCATTGTCCAAAAATAAAACACCCTGTTTGGAGGGTGTTTGTTTTTTTTAGTAGATCAGATTCTTCGGTGTACGTGGGTAAGGCAGGACATCACGGATGTTTTCCATACCGGTGATATACATCAGCAGTCTCTCGAAGCCGATTCCGAATCCGGCGTGCTTGCAGCCACCGAATCTTCTAAGATCCAGATACCACTGATAGCCTTCCTTGTTCATTCCCAGTTCATCCATACGGTTGGCAAGAACATCATAACGCTCTTCCCTCTGGGAGGCACCGACCAGTTCACCGACATGCGGAACCAGCAGGTCGCAGGCCGCAACAGTCTTGCCATCATCGTTAAGGCGCATGTAGAAGGCCTTGATATCTTTCGGATAATCGGTGATAAATACCGGTCCGTTGACTATCATTTCACAGATGTAACGTTCATGTTCGGTATTCATATCCATGCCCCAGCTGACCTTGTTTTCAAACTTTACATCAGCCTTAAGCAGGTAATCGATCGCTTCGGTATAGGTCATCCTTCTGAATTCGCTGTCCTTGACCTTGCTGATCCTTTCAAGCAGGCCCTTATCGACGAAGGAATTGAAGAATTCCATCTCCTGGGGACAGTTTTCCAATACGTAGTTGATGCAGAACTTGATGCAGTCTTCGATCAGGTCCATGTCATCTTCCAAGTCCGCGAAAGCGATCTCCGGTTCGATCATCCAGAACTCGTTCGCATGGGTCTTGGTGTTGGAGTTCTCTGCCCTGAAAGTCGGACCAAAGGTATAGACATCACGGAAGGCCAAGGCATAGGCTTCAACGTGCAGCTGGCCGCTTACCGTCAGATAGGCGTCCTTACCGAAGAACTTGTTTTCCTCGTTATCGGAGCTGACATTGACATTGAACATTTCACCGGCACCCTCGCCATCATTGGAGGTGATGATCGGTGTATGCACATAGACGAATCCCTGATCCTGGAAGAATTCATGGATCGCCATGGCTAAGACGCTCCTTACGCGGAAGACAGCATTGAAGGTATTGGTTCTCGGTCTTAAATGAGGGATCTCTCTAAGGTATTCGAAACTGTGCCTTTTCTTCTGTAATGGATAGGATGAATCGCATTCTCCTTCCAAAACGATCTCCTTGGCTTCAATCTCGAACGGCTGTTTGTTGTCCGGGGTATATTTGAAAAGACCCATGACTTTCAGACTGGTACCGGTAAGATATTTCGATACTTCCGTAAAGTTGGCCAAATTGCTGTCATAGACGATCTGGGCATTGCGAAAATAGGATCCGTCATTTAACTCGATGAATCCGATCTTGCCGTTAAAGCGGTTAGTCCTGACCCAACCCTGCAGTTCAACATATTCGATCTGGTCGAGTTCCAGCTGAACATGGTCCAGGGACAATTCATATAACTCTCTGATAGTTTGATAAGATAGCATTTGATCTCTCCTCATTGATTAATCTCGAAAACTAATTCCTGGATCGATGATACGACATCGATCGTCCTGATCTTGACATGATCAGGGACATTGAAATGGACATTGGTAAAGTCCACTATGGCCGTAATACCCGCATCGATCAGCTTGTTGACGGTATTTTGGATATCAGTCTGGCCGGTAATGATGGCGATCTTGCATCCATTGGGGATGGTCTCCTTAAGCTGATCCAGGTGATATAAGGGAATATCGACCTTACCGACATTCTCCGGGAAGATGTCGTAGCAGGCCACGATCTTGCCCGCAACATAATCCCAGTGATTGTAATTAAGGATCGCCTTGCCCAGGTTTCCTACGCCAAGCAGGATGATCTTCTCATCGACATCGACACCCAGCTGGTTGGAGAAGATATCGATCAATAGGTCGATATCATAACCATAGCCCTGCTTGCCCATGTTGCCCAGAAAAGAAAAGTCCCTGCGGATCGTAGTCGGGTTGATATTGATTTGTTCGCTCAGCTCCTGGGACATTACCTTGCTCTTGCCTTCGCTTTTAAGAGTCCTTAAAGCTTTAAGATAAACAGGATAACGTCTAAGAGTCGCTTTCGATACTCTCTTTTTCATAAGCCAATTATAGCATAACTTGTGAAAAAAGAACAAAACGGTAAAACTTAAAGATACTTGACTTCGTAACCGTTATCGATGCCTACACAGACAGTGCTACCCAGCTTATCACTTAAGCGCTGCTTTTCGCCGGTCATTAAGACCTTAAGATTGCGGTAATCGCGCCAGTCATCGCTTCCTTCGATCATTCCGTCGCTGGCATCCAGAAACAGATTGTATTCTCTTTCTTCAGTGCCGCTGATCTCGATGGTCTCTTCTGAAGCGTCA
>JAFWFB010000099.1 GCA_017512625.1 Erysipelotrichaceae bacterium | reverse complement strand
TTGTAGGATCAGTGCTGTGATTTCTTTACGTAATTATAGGAATCGCGGCACATGTCTTCCAGGGAGTACTCAGTAGTAAATCCCAGCAGTCTTTTTGCTTTTTCCGTATCGGCGTAGCATTCAGCGATATCACCAGGTCTTCTTGGCGCATAACGACAATTTATCTTGACGCCGTTGGCTATTTCATAAGCCTTTACTACTTCCAAAACTGAATAGCCGACTCCGGTACCGAGATTGATGACGTCATAGCCGGTAGTCTTGCAGGTATAATCCAGGGCATGAACATGTCCCCTGGCCAGATCTTCGATATGGATATAATCCCTGACACCCGTACCATCCTTGGTCGGATAGTCGTTGCCGGTGATATTGAGATATTCCAATTCGCCAATAGCGACCTTTTGGATATAAGGCATCAGATTGTTAGGCACACCATTAGGGTTTTCACCGATCAGAGCAGATTTATGAGCTCCTACCGGATTGAAGTAGCGAAGGGCAATGATGGACATCTGTGGGTTGGCCTTGGCCAGATCCTTTAAGATATCTTCGTTCATGATCTTGGTTCCACCATAAGGGTTGGTGTAGGTTCCCTGGCCGTATTCTTCCTTGAAAGGGACCGGGAAATCATTGCCGTAAACAGTAGCGCTAGAGCTGAAGACCAGGTTGCGGATATGATGCTTTACTGCCTGACGGTAGAGATTGATCGAGCCGGATACATTGTTTTCATAGTATTCAAGCGGTTTTGTTACCGATTCCGGAACGCTTTTAAGCCCCGCAAAATGAATGATCGCATCGAATTCATGTTCATCCATGATCTTTGCTAAAGCATCTTCATCGCGGATATCGGCCTGATAAAAGGCAGGTCTTTTACCCGTAATGGTTTCGATAGCATCCAAGACCTCTATTTTGGAGTTGCACAAATTATCGATTATTACGACTTCATGATTTTTTTCGATCAGTTTGACAACTGTATGGGAACCGATATAACCGGTTCCGCCGGTGACCAGTACTCTCATAATCTCTTACCCCTTAAATTAAGTTTATCTAATCTTTGGCCAGAACCACCAACATAAATAGCAGCAATAACGCCATCGTTATTCCGATCAAGGCTGTTTCCAGCTTCTTGTCGATCGGTCTGCGGATGATCATCTCCACCAGGGTCAGAAAGATCCTGCCGCCATCCAGAGCCGGCACAGGCAAGGCATTGAGGATACCGACATTGATGGAGAACATCGCTATCAGGTTGAAGTAGGTGCCAACACCATAGCTGGCAGCCTCGCTGGTCGCCTCATACATGCCGATCGGTCCGGATATATCGTTAAATCCTCTGCCTCTTAAAAGATTAGCCAAGGTGATAAAGATATTCCTGACCAGTCTGAAGATATAATCGGTCGCATACCTTAAGACATTGAATAAGGTTATGTCTACGACTTCCCCTTCCGGAAGATAGATACCGATCATATTGGATTCCGTTTCCGGATTATAGTAGGCTTCAACTTCAAGCTGAAGCGTTTCGTTATTTCTTTCAACATCGAGGATGATCTTGCCACCCTTATAGGAGATATAGGATGCTACATCCTCGATGGTCTTGGGCTTATTGACGATCGTTCCGTCTTCAAACTGGGCCCTGATGATCTTATCCCCGGCTTTAAGACCGGCTTTTTCCGCCGGTGAATCAGGCATCACATCGCGGATGATCGGTGGGCGGTCGCTCGCATAGCTTCCGGCTTGAAGAAGCAATGCTGAAACGATCAAAATGCCCAGGATGAAGTTCATGATGATGCCTGCGGACATGATAAGGATCCGCTTTAAAGGGGCAACCCCAGGCAAAGTCCTGTTATAAGGAATGTTATCGACATCATACTCATCCTTGATCTCTTCATTGATGTCGCTTTCACCGGCCATCGATACATAGCCACCGATAGGCAGTGCCCTGATCGAGAAGGTGGTCTCCTTGAATCTTTTTTTGAAGATCCGCGGACCCATACCGATGGAGTATTCAAAGCAATAGACACCAAAAAACTTGGCCACGATCAGGTGTCCGAGTTCATGGATGGAGATGATTATCGTCAATGCAAACAGAAATAGCAGTAAATTGATTAACACGATTCTTATTATAATATATTCGATTATTCAGAGACTTGGTAATGATCGTTAATATAGGAAGCAGCCCAGTCATAGGTATCGATCAGATCCTGATATTCAGGTGTAGCGTTGTAAGTCACTTCCTTAAGGCATTCAAAGACCAGCCTTTCGATATCCAGGAAGGAGATCTTCTCTTCAAGGAAAAGTCCAACCGCCGTATCATTGGCCCCAACCAGGGCAGCGCCCATGTTGCCACCTTTACGACCTACTTCATAAGCCAGACCAAGAAGCGGATAACGCTTTGTACTAAGCGGCGCAAAATGCATTTCACCGATACGGGAAAGATCCAGGAAACTGCTTTGATCATAGCGGTCCATGATCTTTGGATCAGCAAGCGCCAGGGCGATCGGGTTATGCATGTCCGGATTATCCATCAAAGCCAGAGTCGATCCGTCCTTATACTGGACAAAGGAGTGAATGATGCTTTCCTTGTGCAATACCGTATCGATCTTATCGTAGTCCATGTCAAATAGATAATGGGCTTCGATGACTTCAAATCCCTTGTTCATCATGGTTGCGGAATCGATGGTGATCTTGGATCCCATCGACCAGGTCGGATGCTTTAAAGCATCCTTGACGGTAACATCCTTTAACTGTTCCCGGCTAAGATCACGGAATGATCCGCCGCTGGCAGTGATGATCAGCTTGCGGACATCGTCCTTATCAAAGCCTCTAAGGCACATCGAAATAGCAGAATGTTCACTGTCGATCGGAATCAGGGTATCCCCGTTTTCCTTGAGCAATCTGTTTATCAGATCGCCACCGATGACCAGTGACTCCTTATTGGCCAAAGCGACTTTCTTCTTGCGCTTTAGGGCCAGATAAGTCGGGATGAAACCGGAAAAACCGCTGATAACATTTACCAGCAGGTCATACTCGGTATCATTAACGATATCTTCCATTCCGGATGGTCCAAAGTGGAATCGGATATCCGGATACTTATCGATAAGTTCCTGATCATGGGCCTTGAACCAGACATCCCTGATGCTTTTAAATTCATCGAGGATAGCCATCAGTTTGCTTTTATTACTGTAGGCACTGACACCACACAGTTCAAAGCAGTCCGGGTTTACTCTTACCAGATCGACTGTCTGGGTACCGATGGAGCCGGTAGCTCCGAGAACTAATAACTTTTTCATAGGATAAAACTCATAATGACGAAGAAATAGATGCAGCCGAAGATGATGGAGTCGATGCGGTCAAGCACGCCACCATGTCCCGGGATCAGATTTCCGAAGTCCTTAGTATCGAAATGACGCTTGATCATGCTGAAAGCCAGATCGCCAACCTGGGCAAGGATGGTAATGGTAACAGAGATGAACAGATATGCGCCGACATTGATGGTAATGCCCAAAACCTTGCTTACCGTCAAAGCGTAAACAAAGGAAAGCACTGCACCGAAAAGCCAGCCGCAGACTGAACCTTCGATCGTCTTGTTCTTGGAGATGGTCGGAGCCAGTTTATGCTTGCCAAAGCGGCTGCCGCCCAGAAGGGCAAAGATGTCACAAAGACATACCGCCAAAAGGATATAGACGAAATTAAACCAATTGCCTGTCAGTTCATAGGTATAAAGGATACCCTTTAAAGCAAAACCGATCAGGGTATTGGTCGTAAAGTATAAGGCTACATCCTCAACAGTGATATTGAGATCGATGACGGCCATAAAAAACAGCAGCAGCAATGATAAAAGACCGATCATTACACCATGATCAGACAAGGCCATAAAAGCTATGGCTACGGCATTGAAAACATATAAATGGATCACCGGTTTATGGTAACGTACATTGATAAGTTCATAGTCGGCTATCAACAGGATAGCTGCAAGCAGTACCTTCAGTGGGATACCGCCAAAAACAATAGGCAAGACGCAGATCAGAAATATCGCTACGCCACTAATTACTCTGGTTTTCATTACACTGCTCCAAATCGACGATTTCTTCGATAGTATTCTTCAAGACATTTATCAAATTCCGGAGCCTTGAAGTCCGGCCAATAAACATCAGTAAAGACCAGCTCAGCATAAGCCAGCTGGTACAGTAGGAAATTGGAGATCCTTTGCTCTCCGCTGGTCCTGATCATCAGATCAATATCAGGCAGACCCTTGGTATCCAGATACTCGCTAAACATCTGCTCATCCAATACCAGGTCATTGTTTTTCTGGTAATCGAGGGCAAATTTCTGTGCAGCATTGACGATCTCCGTACGGGAACCATAGTTGACCGCAAAGTTAAGGATCATCCTTGTATTATTTTCGGTAGTTTTGATAGCTGATTCGAAGACCTTCCGGGTCTCTTCCGGAAGTCTTTCCATTGAACCGATCATTTTTACCCGGATATTGTTTTCCATCAGTTCCTTGAGATAACTGTCGAAAAAGATCTTAGGCAAGGACATGATGTAGTTGACTTCATCACCGGAACGTTTCCAGTTTTCGGTGCTAAATGCATAAAGAGTCAAGCATGAAATGCCTAACTCATTAGCATGTAAGGATATATCTCTTACTCTTTTGACACCTTCATAATGACCGGCTGTTCTGGGCATTTTTTTATTGGTTGCCCAGCGGCCATTGCCATCCATGATGATGGCAACATGCTTCAAGTCGCTCATAATCAGATGGTCATGATTTCTTTTTCTTTGGCTTTAGCTATCTCATCTACACGGGAGATGTATTTGTCGGTTGCCTTCTGGACCTGATCGAGCAGATCCTTTGAAAGGTCTTCCGGAATGCTCTTTTCCTTCTTGACAGTGTCGTTGATGTCACGACGGATATTGCGGATAGCGACCTTGGCTTCTTCAGCAAACTTAGCTACATCCTTGCAATAACCTTTACGGGTCTCTTCGGTAAGCTGTGGGACAGTAAGACGGATGACAGTTCCGTCATTGTTTGGCGGCAGATTGACATCTGAAGCATTGATAGCTCTTTCGATATCCTTCAGACTGCTGGCATCATATGGTTTGATGACCAGTGTACGTCCTTCACTGACCGTGATCGAAGAGATCTGATTGACTGGTGTAGGAGTACCGTAATAATCGACTTCCACCCTGTCCAAAAGGGTCGGGTTGGCTCTACCGGTCCTGACAGTATTAAGATTGGCTTGCAATTGTTCAAGCGTCTTTTCCATACGCTCACCGGCTTGTACTACGTAATCTTCCATATCTTCCTCCGATTATTCTTAGTAAGTAACTCTGGTGCCTATTTTCTCACCATTAACTGCTTTTAGTATATTACCTTTTTGGTTCATATTAAAGATATAGGATTCAATTTTGCGCTCCATCAAAAGGCAGGAAGCGGTAAGGTCGATAACGCCA
>JAFWFB010000009.1 GCA_017512625.1 Erysipelotrichaceae bacterium | reverse complement strand
TAATTCATCGATGGTCAGTTCACGGATATCGCCATTAAACAGGGTATCGGTGATCTTAAGGACTCTTTCCAGCTCCTCCTTGCCATGAACCAGTTCAGTAAGCTCAGCTGCCAAGGCCTTCTGGGCTTTACGCAGATGTGGCTCTTCCTTAACTGATCTTTCCAGTTCCGCGATCTCTTCGACTGACTTGAAGGTCAGTTTCTTAAGGAACGGGATGACATCCTCATCAGCTACATTGAGCCAGAACTGATAGAAGGAATATGGTGAAGTCTTGGTCTTATCCAGCCAGATGTTGCCACCCTCGGACTTGCCGAACTTGGAACCATCGGATTTGGTGATCAGCGGTGAAGTGATGCCATAGACCTTGGCTCCTTCGCCCTTGACTTTCTTGATCAGGTCACTACCGGAAACGATATTGCCCCACTGGTCAGATCCACCAAACTGGACATCGCAGCCGTATTCTTCATACAGATGCAGGAAATCCAGGGCCTGTAAGATCGTGTAAGTAAATTCGGTATAGGAGATACCGGTCTCCAGACGCTTAGCGATGGTATCCTTATTGATCATGTAAGCGACATTGAAATGCTTGCCATAATCACGCAGGAAATCGATCAGCGAGATCTTGGAGATCCAGTCATAGTTGTTTACCATGATACCTTTTTGTGGATCATCAAAATTGATGAAATTGCTGACCTGCTTCTTGATGCATTCAACATTGTGAGCAACTTCTTCGATCGTTAACAGCTTTCTTTCGGTCGTCGGTCTTGGATCACCGATCATGCCGGTCGCACCGCCGCAAAGAGCGATGATCCGATGTCCGGCCAGCTGGTAACGTCTTAATAGCAGCAATTGCTGAAGATGACCGATATGCAGGCTATCAGCAGTCGGATCGATTCCCAGATAAGCTGTACAATGTGTGTTCAGTTTTTCTTTTACTTCCGGATCGGTGACATCTTTGATCAAACCTCTCCACTCTAGTTCTTCAAAAAATTCCATATTTCCCCCTATAAAACAAAAAAGATGACACAAGGGCGCATCAGCGCGGTACCACCTTTTTTTATTTCTATTTTCTCTTAACGCGAGTTACGATCTGTCTTTGCAACAGATGACTATAGAGTGTATTCGCTTTTCGGTATCCTGATTCTCAGCAGCCATCAGGTCTCTTTGAATACCGGTCAAAGTTACTCTTCTCTAATCACAGTCTTAGTATATATTAACTAATTCTTGGTCGTTTGTCTAGGCGTATAGAGATAGCTTAGACACTTGACCTTATCCTCGAGTTCGTCGCCCTTAAGCATCTTGGTCATTAAACGCATCGATACGGCACCAAGATCGTAGGAAGGGATCGAGAATGAAGTGATGGTCGGACGGTACATCGAGTTGTACTTGGTATCGATGATACAGACAACTTCCATCTCATCCGGAACCTTGATGTTGTTTTCCTTGGCTGAGTTAAGGACCGCCAAAGCCTGGGAATCACGGTTGGCGATGACCAGGGAGTGCTTGTGATCCCTGAAGTACTCAGTTAAGAATTTATAGCTGGAGCGGTAATGCTGCGGGATCTCGATCAGGTTATTGAATTCCTTACCCTGGTTCTTGAAAGCTCGCTTGGCTCCTTCAAGCATCTGCTTGGTCGTATAGGAATTCTTTCTGTCCTGAATGATGGCAATATCTTCGATGCCATCGACCAGATACTTGGAAGCCAGTTCATAGATGGCCTTTTCAATATCGACATAGACCGAACTGATGCTATCGGAACTGATCTTGTTACCGATCAAAACGATTGGAACATTATAGCGGTTTAATTCCTTGATATTCTCATCCAGGACCTTGTCACTGTAGATGATCACACCATCGACATGGCTCTTGATCACGATATCCACGATCTCATTGACGGTAATGATACCTTCAGTAACGGTATGTAAGACGATGTTGTAGTTATAGATCTTGGAGACATCCAGGATACCATTGACGATCTGTCCGGTATAGTTGAAGGATGCTTCCGGAATGATCAAGGCGATCATCGTAGTCTTGTTAAGTGCCAGACCCTGGGCAATAGAGTTAGGACGATAGCCCAGACGCTGGATCGCTTCCTTTACCCGGACCTGAGTATCGTATTTTACTGCATCCGAGCCGTTGATAACTCTGGAAACTGTTGCCAGAGAAACTCCCGCTTCATTAGCAACATCATAAATCGTTACTCTTTTCATCTTTTTCCTCTCCTTTCTTTCCTAGTTCCTGTACCTTGCTCTTTAAAGCGCCTACATTACTGGAAACGATATTTTTAACGCTTCTTAAGGCTCTGGAGCCGCTGTCATGCATGCCATCAACGGATTTGGAGACCTTGACGACAGTATCCAGAGGTTCCTGTAACTTTTCGATCGATTTATTAAGCAGGGCTACGGAATCATCAGCGCCATCGATGGTCTTGATCAGTTTGTTGATCAAAGCCGTCATTCTGGAAAGAAAGATGATCAGAAAGACGATGGCGACCAGTCCGCCGACCGGCAGGATATAATCTTTTAATAAGTTTACTGTTTCCATAATTTCACCAAAAATATTGTATCATTTATGAAAATATTTTCAATATGAGCAAATTCTTACAAAAGCGCAGACAGAGTTGTCTCGATGCGGCCAAAGTCAGCGCAGATAACGATCAAAAAGCTGACGATAGCCATCAGATAATCATCAAATTTCCTATCGACCGACAGACGGAAACGATACAGATAATCACCCTTGAAATAAACGGTAAAATATAAAAAACCTTCATCTTCCACTTCGCCAAAGTAAAAATCACACTCCGGCTTTTTGCCAAAAGAAAAACTATCTTTTGGACCAACGGCGGAAGTAAAGACGAAAGTATCGCCATCATTTACCTCGGCTTTAAGATCGATCAGATAATCAGCCTTGGAAGTATCATAAGCAATGACGCTTATTTCTTCATCCAGTCCCATATTTAAAAGAACATCTTCAGTAAGGCGAAGAAGTTCTTTTGAATCGGTATTGATTGCTAAGATCTTACTCATCGAAATCATCAAAGATAGAGATGTCAACGGTTGACGGTTTCTCTGCCTTTTCGCTTTCTCTGATCAGTTTGGCGATCTGTTTAAGTTCGCCGGTATCGGTATAGAAGATATCCTCTTCCTGTCTATCGATCGTCGGGGTCTCTTCTTCTACTTTGACGACCGATTCTGCCTTCGGCTTTTCAATGACCGGCGGTTTTCTGTCTTCGTGTTTTTCAACGCGGTGGCTGGCTCGGCTTAATTGTCTGGCCTGCACCCGGCTGACCGGCTTTTCTTCAACTTCCGTACCCTCATCGAGCTTACCGAAGATCGGGGAAATGACGGTATCGATCTTGTCGCTGCCCTTGATATCAGCAGGAAGCTGAGTCAGATCACTGACATCCTTCTTGCTTTCTTCGGTCATGCCAAACATCGGTGAGATCGGCTCACTTGGAGTATAGTTAACGCGGTCACGAGGTTTACGTGGCGGATTATACGGGGTCCTGGTCGGTCTGAAATCGTCCAGATCGATCAATGTCCTGGTTGTCCTGGTTACCGGTCTTACCACTTCACTGGTTTCCGGTCTGTTCTCTTCAGTCTTGACTTCTTCAACCGGTTTTGGTTCCGTTACCGGGGCAAAGTCTTCTTTTCCCACTTCGGTGATCGGCTGATCGACCAGAACTTCCGGTTCCTCATCTGCAACATCTTCGAATAAGAGTCTTTCAAAAAAGTTTTTCATACATCACCATTATACTTTATTAATTATCAATTAGTCCTGATTCTGTTTAATTATGTCATCCAGGGTCGTATTGCTTGGAAGCAGTGATTTAAACAGATCAGTCGGCTTTTTGGTATACTCGGAGGTCACCAGACCGGCGTAGGCTTCCATGACTTTTTCCGTATCGACCGAAGCTGACTTAAGGATGTTCATCATCTTGTTGGCTACAACCAGAACATCGCTTTCCGCTACCAGTGAGCTGATGATCAGTTTATTGTCTCTTAGTACCAGGTAGACCAGATCATCTTCCTGATAGGCCAGAAGGGTGTAATCCTGCTTGTTTCCCTGATTGTCGACATATTTGTCATAGGCTTCGATCGTCAGAAGATCCTTGCCATAATCACGGCGAAAGATATGATAGTTGCTGTCATTGATGATCTGATCGATATTGACGTTGATGACGATCAGATCATCATCATAATCGACTACGCTATAAGTCTCTCCGCTTTCCCGAAGGTGAAGACTTGGATCCAGGTAATACCGATAAAGCTTTTTATAGTTGGAGCAAAGGTAGGTGATCGGACTATTGGCCAAAGCCTTGGTATCCGTTACCAGTGTTTCCTTGTAATCAGTCTTTGCCTGACATCCGACAGACATCAGCAAAAGGATCATGACAATAAACCTTTTCATACCTCTATTTTATCATTCTTTTTATTCCAGGCTACTCATTAGTTCGTTGTCCCTGTTTAGCCTGGCCTGCTTTTCGCTGTAACTGTCACTGGTAAGAAACAGGGATAGTCTTCCGGTCGCCTTGCTGCTGTTAAGATAGGAAACATGCTCTTTATCGATCGCAAGCAGCAGTGAATCAATGATCGCCTCACTATCAGGGCGTTTGACATCTGTGCCATTATGGTCAAAGACTCCGATGATCAGGACATTTTCCATCAACAGGTCCGAGATATAGTCGCCTTGCCTGTTTACTGTCAGAAAGATGTCGACCCTGGCTCCTTCCCTAAGACAGTATTCCAGACAATCGATCTCATGGATCTTTAAACTGTAGGCCACTTGATCCTTTTCAAGCAGAAAGATCGGATAGTCGCTCATCTCCTGCACACTTTCCAGCTCATAAGCATAAAAGAAGGATCCTTTAGGGATGATGTTGTTTACCAGGTTATAGCTGCCTGCGATCTTTTTAGGATCGATCAGGCAATCTTCACTAAGGTATCCTGAAGGTACCCTGACATAGGTGATATCTTCTTCCGTTATCTGTTTCCGGGAAAAGATGTTATGGGAAGCGACCGGCACCATTACCAGATCCAGCCTTCGTTCGCTGATAAAGTCCAGGATCAGAAGATCGAAAAGGACCAATAAAACGATGCTTAGTATAACGATCGCGATAAGCTTTTTCTTCATGCCCTATTAAAGAAAAGCCCGGCGTTTTTTCCTAAACAAAAAAAGCGTGATGACACGCTTTTTTATATTTATTTGGTGATTTTGAGAACCTCGCCATCCGGTCCCGGTGTATTGGCGAGATAGTCGATGATCTCTTTAGCCCGATCAGCCTTGCATGGCTTGCAAAGAAACTTGTCGG
>JAFWFB010000098.1 GCA_017512625.1 Erysipelotrichaceae bacterium | reverse complement strand
GCCCTGTTGTCAATAACTTTTCTTATTTTGCTCAATGATCTATAATGAGTTTAAACTAGGAGTATATATGAGTTTATTTGAATCAGGTGAAATGTATTTGGAGACCATCCATGTCCTTACCCAGGAACGTGGCAATGTCCGCTCCATCGATATCGCCGAATACATGAATTTTTCCAAGCCAAGCGTCAGCAGGGCTATTCACAACTTGATCGACAACGGTTATATCACTGTCGATGAAAAGGGTTATATCCACCTCACAGAAAAGGGGCAAAAAGTAGCTGATGGCGTCTATGAGAAGCATCTGGTACTGTCTGAATACCTGACTCTTCTTGGTGTCAGCCACGATAACGCGGTAGCTGATGCCTGCAAGATCGAACATTACATAAGCGAAGAATCTTTTGAAGCGGTCAAAAGACAGCTCGCCATACTTAAAAACAAATAACAGGAGCCAAAATGAAACTAGCAGAAGCACTGCAGGAAAGAGCTGACCTCAATACCAGGATCTTTGAACTGCGCAATCGTTTAAGCAACAATGCTTTGGTCCAGGAAGGTGAAAAACCGGCTGAAGACCCAACCGAGCTTTTGAAACAGCTCGATGATTCCTGCGCCAGACTGGAAGAACTGATGGCCAGGATCAATAAGACCAATCAGGAGACCAAAAGTGAAGGAAAAACGATCACCGAAATGATCGCTCACCGTGATGCCTTAAAGGTCCAGGTCGAGATCTACCGCAGTCTGATCGAGGAAGCTTCTTCCAATACCAGAAGAGCGACCCGTACCGAGATCAAGATCCTTAGTACCGTTGATGTCCGCAAGCTCCAGAAAAAGGCTGACGCCATTTCCAAGGAGATCCGCACTACCGACAACAAGATCCAGGAACTTAACTGGACCAGCGAACTTTTATAATAATTACAGCGTATAGTTTACAGGGTGAATGCATCTCAGCGATTGAGAATGAGTCGCACGCAATGGTGTCCCCGGGCAGGGACTAGGTTCGATTCCCATTTATCGTTATGCCCAGACAAAGCACAAATGCATTGTTATCAGGTAACGTTACTACCGCGCATTAACTGTAGATGAGGGTGGGAACGGGGATCTATAAACAAAAAAGGTTCGTTTGAACCTTTTTATTATTCTGCGATCTCACCGATCAGATCATAGTCCCGGTAACCGGTGATCCTTACCGGATAAAACTCCCCAAGAGTCAGCTTATCCGCTTTGACATAGATCACGCCGTCAACATCTTCCGGTGCATTGAAATAAGCACGGCCGACGTAGGAATCAAGCAGGGAATCATACTCTTCGATCAATACGTCATAGACCATGTCAAGACGCTGCTGATGATGCTTTTCCACTACTTCCCTTTGCATGTTCATCAGTCTTTCCAGACGCTGGTTTTTAATATCTTCATCGACCTGAGGCATGTCATAGGCTTTGGTTCCTTCCTCCATCGAGTAGGTAAAGGCACCAAGGGAATTGAATTCCGTCTCCTTAGCCAGCTTTAAGGTATCAAGGAAATCTTCTTCTTCCTCATATGGGAAGCCGACGATAAAGGTCGTTCTCAAGACCGGTCTAGGGAACAGTTCCTTGATCCTGGCGATCTTTTCCCTGATCAGTGTGGAATCACCACGGCGATGCATTAGCTTGAGGATCTTGTCACTGCCACTTTGAATAGGGATGTCGAAATAAGGAAGCACCTTATCCAGCGATCTCATCGTCAGAAGCAGGTCATCTTCGATCTCGTCCGGATACATATATAAGATCCTGATCCAGTCAAAGCTCATCTGGTTAAGTTCAACCAGCAGATCCTTCAAAGCTCTTTTGCCATAGAGGTCCAGGCCATAGGCCGTGGTATCCTGGGCAACGATGTTGAGTTCCTTGATTCCTGACTCTTCCAGGAATTTAGCCTGTTTGATGATCTCTTCCTTCGGGATCGAATGGTGAACGCCCCTGATCAGCGGGATGGCGCAGAAGGTGCAGTTGTTAAAGCAGCCATCGCTAATCTTCAGATACTCGAAGTAGCGGGAGCCAACGATCTTGCGCTTTTGGCCATACTTAAGGTCGATCTCGTAACCCAGAAGCTCGCTTAAAACTTCAGGCAGCTTTTCATAGTCGCTGATCTTTACCAGCACATCAGCTTCATCCAGCTCGGCTTCCAGTTCTTTCTGATATCTTTGAACCAGACAGCCGGTAACGATCAGATATTTAAGGTTGTATTGACGGTAATCCGCCATTTCCAGAATGGTACTGATGCTTTCTTCCTTGGCACTTTGAATGAAGCCACAGGTATTGATGACGATCACTTCAGCCTGTTTGGGATCATTGACGATCTGAAAACGATCATCGAATAGACCCATGATATATTCGGAATCCACCAGATTCTTGGAACAGCCTAAAGAAATAAATCCGATTTTCATAACTTGATCCTCTTAAGCGATAACTCAGCCAGCCAGCCGGTCAGATAGCCGGTAACGATCGAACCAAACAGCAGTACCGGCAAGTAGGAAAACATGTTGACATTCTTGTATAGATAGGTAACTACCAGTACCTGGCCTACCGAGTGGGCAATGGCACTGATGATCGAGGCGAATTTCAGACTGCTGTTAAGAGCTTTGGTAATGATCAGGGTTATGGATGAAAGAGTGATTCCACCCAGCGCGATCCAGAATGATGTGCCAAAGATCGTACCCCTGAAAAGCGAACTGAGGATCACCCTCATCACATTGACGATCACCATCTCTCTGATACCGAAAAGCCTGATGGTGATCAGGGCGATGATATTGGCCAGACCAAAACGAATCCCGAACTGGATCGGCGGGATATAAAGGGTCTCCATCATGTTGATGACAATGGCCAAAGCCGTAAGCATCGTCACATAGGTAAAACGCCGGATACGCTTATTCACCGATAGTCACCTCGAATCCATTTGGAATGCAGATAATGGCATTGGTTCCTAGGACATCCCTGGAGATATAGCCCATCATCTCACAATTATGGTTAGGACATTCAACATCGATGGCTCTGACTCTGGAGTCCTTGACTTCGATGTTGAATTTTCCGTATTTTCCATCGAGGGTATAATAGCCCTCTTCATCCAAAGGCACTTTCAAAACGACCTTTCCGGTATCGAGATCCTTTACCAGGACCATTTCCGCGTTCCTGTTACCCAGAAAACGGAAGAGGAAAAAGGCTGCGAAAAGCGCCAGTAGACATATAACGATCAATAATTCTTTCTTTTTCATTTAAAATAATGTAGTCAGATCTTTGGCCCAATGGAATTGACGGTAGCGGATCGCCGTCAGGATGAGCCTTACCAATTGTTCAAGCTGGGCCATCAAAACCATCAGGGTTATGCTGCGGATACCCAGCAGATAGACCGATGCATAAACCACCGGTACTCCCACTATATATACTAAACCACAATCCAGGAAAGTAACAGCCTTGGAATCGCCACCGGCCTTTAATGTGCAGAACATCACATAGATGAACATCCTGAAAAACAGCTTTAGCGCATAGACATAAAGCAGACTCTTGCATGCCTGCATTTCTTCCACCGTAGTGACACTGTAAAGTCTGAATACCATGGTCGATGCCGATAACATCAAAGTTACCAGGCTAACGGCGATCATAAAGCCCAAAGCGATCTGATATCCGCTTTCCTTTTTGGCCTGTTCGATTTCGCCCGAGCCCAGACGTCCGCCGATCAGGATCGATACCGCGGTACCATAGCCCCAGATCAGGAAGGAAAACAGTTCATAGACCTGATTGACGACATAATAGGTATCCATGGCGGAAGTGCCAAGCATGCCATAGGCCTTAGCCATCAGTGTCGTACCAAAACCAAACAAAGTCTCGTTGATGATGATCGGCAGCGATCTTTCAAAGATCCTTTTAGGGAAATTAGCATCGATATTCCTGGCCTGGGAAAAATCAAAGAAATCCGGTTTTAACCTATTTCCGAAATAAAGCATCATGATAAACATCACGATCGTCGAACCCAAAGTCGCATAGGCTGCACCTTCTACGCCAAGCTCTAGGACATAAATAAACACATAGTTTAAAACAACATTGAAGATGTTGGCTACCACGCTGGTATAAAAGGATATTTTGGTATTCTGGGTAGCCTGGAACATGTTGGAAACAGCTCTTGGAAGCGGGTTTATCAGCATGGTCAGGATAACGATCCGGATATATTTAAGACTGTATACTGCCAGCTCGGCATCCTTAAGATAGAACATCAGCAACTGCTTGCCAAAAAGGTAGATGACCAATACCCAGAAGATGCCGTTGATATAGTATAAGATGATCGCTAAACTGAAGACCTTGGCCATATTCTCCTTCTGCTTGGCGCCATAGAACTGTGCCGCGAATATCGCCAGTCCGGCAGAGATGCCAAACATGATGGTGTAGGCCATCGACATGATCTGCGAAGCATTGCCTACCGCTGTAAGCATGCCGATACCGGATACCATGATACTGTCGATGATTGAAAGACATGATTCCAGAAGGCCGCTTAAAGCCAAAGGCAAACCTACTCTGATGATGTTCTTATAGAAGGAACGTTCACCGATAAAAGGCTTCAGAAAAGTACTCATATTTAGTATTTTATCATAGCCTTTAGGCAGATTATTAATAGATAGATAATAATAAACTTAAGGTTTTTATTTTGTGTTATAAAAGATATAGAAATGGAGAACAAAATGAAATTCAGTGAATTCCCTTACCAGCATCTCGACTTTGAAAAACTGAAAGCCGAGTACGAACAGATATTGACTGACTTAAAAGCAGCCGGTCAACCGGAAAGATTTATGGAAGTCTTCCATAAGGCTAACGAATTAAGAAGCCACATCAATACCAATGCGACTCTGGCCTCCATCAGACATTCGATCGATACCGCTGATGAATACTATGATCAGGAAAATACCTATTGGGATCAGACTGGGCCGCTGCTTGATGAATATGCTACCAGCTTCTATAAGATCTGCCTTGATTATCCTGACAAGGATAAACTCGATATCCCGCCGGTCTTCTTCAAGAAAGCGGAAGTAGCGATCAAGGCCTTTGATCCTTGCATCATCGAAGAGCTGCAGGAAGAAAACCGTCTAGTCTCGGAATATGGCCGGCTGATAGCCAGTGCTAAGATCGAGTTTGAAGGCAAGACCTACAACCTTTCTTCCCTATCGCCTTTCATGCAAAGCAAGGATAGAAGTGTCCGTAAAGCTGCCTCGCTTAAATCATCGGGTTTCTTTAAAGAAAACGAAGAAAAATTCGACGAGATCTATGACAAACTGGTCAAGGTCCGTACAGCGATGGCCAAAAAGATGGGTTATGAAAACTATACACCTTTAGGCTATTTGCGCATGGAGCGGCTCGATTACGATCAGGAAGACGTCAAGGTCTTAAGAAAGCAGATCCTGGACGAAGTCGTTCCAGCCTGCTCGAAGATCTATCAGCAGCAGGCTGAAAGACTGGGCATCGATCACCTGTATTACTACGATAAGAATTACCAGTTTGATGATGGCAACCCGACACCAAAGGGTGATAAGGATACACTGGTTAAGGCAGCCCTTGACATGTATACCGACATGTCCAAAGAGACCGGTG
>JAFWFB010000097.1 GCA_017512625.1 Erysipelotrichaceae bacterium | reverse complement strand
CCCCGCAAGCGAGAAACCCAAATTTGGTAGGGGAACCTGTAAGGGAGAACTGAATCCCAAGCGGGACATGCAAGTGTAGATAAATGATTGTCTAGTACAGAACATGGCTTATTGATATTATTAATTAAAAAAAGAGCAAAGAAATGAATTTACCTAACAAACTTACAGTATTCAGAATACTTCTTGTGCCAATCCTGGTTCTGGTTTGGCTTTTTCCTTTTAAGGTCTTTAATGTCAGCTTTTATGTCTTCAATATTGCGAATCTGACACTGTCAGTTCATAATCTAATCCTGCTGGCGATCTTTGTTATCGCCTCGATAACCGATTATCTGGACGGACGTATTGCCCGAAGCAGAAACATGGTCACATCTTTCGGCAAGTTCCTCGATCCGATCGCTGATAAGCTTCTGATCAATACCTCATTTATCCTTTTAGCCTATACCAGGGCTATTCCAGTAGTTCCGGTACTGATCATGCTTGCAAGGGATACGATCGTTGACTGTGTCAGAATGATCGCTGCCCAAAACGGCAAGGTCGTTTCCGCCGGCATGCTTGGCAAGACCAAGACCGTGTTGCAGATGATCACCATTATCCTTACCCTTCTGAATAATCTGCCATTTGAGATCTGGCATCTCGATGTTGCTTCCCTGTTTTTATGGGCAGCTACCATCGTATCCGTCATGAGTGGTTTCGAGTATTTTAAGGGTGTCAAGGATGATATCTTTAAAACGATTTAGGAATAATCATTCCGGACATCTTATATAATTCGGAGATCAAATATGAAAAACGAAAATAAAGACCAATTATTAAATGATGCTATTAAACAGATCGAAAAGCAGTATGGCAAAGGTTCGATCATGAAGCTCGGCGAGAGACCGAATGTGGATGTTGAAGTTATTCCAAGCGGCTCTCTGGCCATTGATTACATCCTGGGTGTAGGCGGCTTCCCTAAGGGAAGGATCGTTGAGATCTATGGACCGGAATCCAGTGGTAAGACCACCGTTGCCTTGCATGCTATCGCTTCCTGTCAGAAGATGGGTGGCAGAGCAGCCTTTATCGATGCTGAACATGCGATCGATCCTAAATATGCGAAGGCTTTGGGTGTCGATGTTGATAACCTGCTTTTATCCCAACCGGATAGCGGCGAACAGGCACTGGAGATCGCGGAAGTTCTTATCAGAAGCGGTGCGATCGACATGATCGTCGTTGACTCAGTTGCAGCACTGGTACCACAGGCTGAACTTGATGGAGAAATGAGCGATGTAAATGTCGGCTTACAAGCCAGACTGATGTCCAAGGCCATGCGTAAACTGGCTGGCGCCATGAATCAGAATAAATGTATGGCCATCTTCATCAACCAGTTAAGAGAAAAAGTCGGTGTCATGTATGGCAACCCGGAAACAACGACCGGTGGCCGTGCACTTAAATTCTATTCATCGATCAGAATGGAAGTACGTAAATCCGAAAACATCAAGGAAGGCGCCAATATCATCGGAAACAAGGTCAATGTCAAGGTTTCCAAGAATAAAGTTGCTCCGCCATTTAAATCAACTACCGTTGAGATCTATTATGGTCAGGGTATTTCCCACCTCTCAGAGATCGTTGAGCTTGGCGTTACCTTCGGTCTGATCGAAAAAGCCGGTTCCTGGTTCTCTTACAAAGGCGAAAAGATTGGTCAGGGTTCTCAATCGGTACGTCAGTATCTGAAAGATAATCCGGCCGTCGATGAGGAACTTACCCAAGCCATCAGGGAAAAGATGTTCGCTCAGGATGCAGCTGAATAAATAAGCAATAAAAAAGGTGCTCACGCACCTTTTTAATTTAGCTCTTTTTCCAGATTTTCAATACCCTGATGGATCCTTGCTAGAGTCTCTTCCTTGCCGAAGATCTCAGCCAGTTCGATCGCTCCGCCAGGGGTGAAGGCTTTACCACTGACAGCGACTCGCATCGGGTAGAGTACCTGACCGTTTTTAATGCCCAGGTTTGCGACCAGTTCAACCAGCGGATTATAGATATCGTCATGGCTCCAGTTTTCAACTTTTTCCAGGACCGGTACGATCTGCTTCAAAGAACTAAGAGCAACTTCCTTGGTCGTCTTCATCTTCTTGTTGACATATAACTCATTGTCATAGTCAGGAAGCTCGTCGACAAAGTCCAGCATCTCCGGAATATCATTTAAAAGCTGCACACGTTCCTTGAGGATCGTAGCGATCTTTCTTACATCGTAATCTTTCTTGACAGCTTGCTTGATATATGGAGTAACCAGCTCAACATACTTATCCATGTCCATGTCTCGTAGATAGCGGGCATTCATCCATTTAAGCTTTTCGATATCGAAGATAGCACCGGATTTGCCGATATGATGGACATCGAAAGCCTTAGCCAGTTCATCGAGAGAATAGACTTCTCTTTCGTCATTCGGCGACCAGCCAAGCAAAGCGATATAGTTAAGGATCGCTTCAGGCAGATATCCTTTTGCAACCAGATCCTGGAAGGAAGCATCGCCATTACGTTTGGATAATTTTTGATGTTCATCCTTCATGACCGGCGGGCAATGGATATAACGCGGGATATTCCAACCGAAGGCCTGGTAAATGAGGTTGTATTTCGGAGTAGAAGAAAGATATTCGTTTCCTCTTACTACATCAGTGATCTCCATCAGATGGTCATCGATTACATTAGCAAAGTTATAAGTCGGAAAACCATCGGACTTAAGTAGGATCATCTCATCAAGAGTAGAGTTATCGACGGTTACGACGCCATATACTTCATCAGTAAAGGAAGTGGTTCCAACCGGATTGATGTTCAGACGAACGACATATTCTTCGCCTGCATCGACTCTGGCTTTGACTTCTTCTTCAGAGAGGTTCTTACATGGATCCTTATAGATGAAGGACTCACCTTTGGCTTCGATAACTTCTTTCTGGCGCTGGATATCTTCTTCCTTACAGAAGCAGATATGAGCAAAACCTTTTTCAACCAGTTCCAAAGCATATTTCTTGTAGATGCCGCTGCGCATCCTCTCACTTTGAACATATGGTCCATAGTTACCGCCAACATCCGGTCCTTCGTCATGCATCAGGTTGCATTCTTTTAAAGTGTTGTAAATGATATCAACAGCTCCCTCGACCTGTCGGTTTTGGTCTGTATCTTCGATTCTCAAGATAAAGACTCCGTCCGGATCTTTTTTAGCTACCAGATAAGCATATAAAGCCGTTCTTAAGTTGCCTATGTGCATGTATCCGGTAGGACTTGGAGCAAATCTAGTTCTAATAGCCATATTAATCTCCTTAAACATTTGTATTATAACGTTTTAAAGTGCTCATTTCTATATCGGTCTCAATATTATGCTATAATCACTTCGGAGGTTACCTATGACATTTACATATTCACCTAAGGGAACATGTTCAACCAAGATGGATTTCACCATCGAGGACAAT
>JAFWFB010000096.1 GCA_017512625.1 Erysipelotrichaceae bacterium | reverse complement strand
GCCGGAGGCACGACGATCCGTTCCTATACATCTTCCCTTGGCGTTACCGGCAGGTTTCAATTGTCCTTGATGGTCCATGGAAGGGATAAACAGGAATGCCTGGTTTGTGGTACAACGATCAAAAAGATCAGAGTCGGCGGACGAGGCACCTACTATTGCGAGAAATGTCAGATCTTAAAAAAATAGCCATCACCGGAACCATTGGTTCAGGTAAATCGACAGTCTTGAAATATCTCAAGGAAAAAGGCTTTGAGTGTTTTTCCTGTGATGAATATAACGCGATTCTTTTAAAGGAAAACAAAGAAGTCATCAGTCTGATCAAAAAAAGCTTTCCGGTCGTTAATGATGGCATCATCGATAAAAAAGCTCTGGCATCCATCGTCTTTAATAACAAGGAAAGTCTCGATCTTTTAGAGAGCATTACCCATCCTTTCATAATCGAGAAGATGAAAGAGTTGCTTGAAGATGATAAGACAGCCTTTTTCGAGGTGCCGCTTCTTTTCGAAGAACATCTGGAAAGCTTGTTTGAAAAGACCATCTGTGTCAGCGCCTACCGTCAGGTCAGGATCAGCCGGCTTTTAAACCGGGGATTGACGATGCGGGATATCATCTCCCGGGAACTCAATCAGATGCCTGATCAGATCAAAGAAAATCAGGCGGATTATTTGATAGACAACAGTTATGATTTAGAATATCTGTATAAACAGGTTGAAAAGGTACTAAAAGAACTTAACTATGATAAATGCTAAAGATCAGTATATCGTTGATATCGATTACCAGATCGATGGTTCGACCATCGATTCCTTGATGATGCTCTATAAACCGATCATCGACTACCCTTCGGTAAACCTTTATCTTTCCCTTTACTACAGCTATAACAAAGACAATACACCGGTAAACGTTGCCGAACTTATAAAGGACCTTAATATCAGCTTAGACCAGCTAGAGACCTACCGCAAGGTTTTGGAGATGACCGATCTGCTTAAGACGATGAGGGGCGAAGGATGCTATGTCTTTTTCTTAAAGCGTCCGCTTGATACCTATCGTTTCCTTTCCAACCGCCTTTTCTACAATATGCTTGTCAAGGAGATCGGAATGGAGCAGGTCGACAAACTGGTAGCCGAGTCCCGGTATTTTGGTAGGATCGAAGCAAAGGATCTTAAAGATGTCTCCTATAATCCGATCATTGTTCCTGATGATGAAGATAAGGTCATCAAAAAACCGGTAAGTACCGTCTCAAATAGCGGTATCTTCGATATCAAGAAGTTTTTGTCTTCCTGTTCGTCACTTAACTTCCCGATCGAACTCAGGACTGACCGCAACATCGATTCCATCCGTTATATCGGTGAGATATCCGGTGTAAACGAAGGAGATCTCAAGTCTTTGATGGGTTATGTCGTCAATCTTGGCGCCAGAACGATCGATCTTGATGAACTTAAAAGAAGGGCCTTCAATCTAAAAGCCAGTCTTAAATACGATTATCAGAACAAATACGAAAACAGCCCGGCAGTCTTTCTTAAAAACCTGCAGGGATTTGAACCGTCCTTTTTTGACAAACGGCTTCTTGATGAATTGGTAAGAAGCTATGGCTTTAAATACGATCTGGTCAATTACCTGATCGAGCAGACACTTAAAAACAACAAGAATGTACTGAACAATAAGTATCTGATCAGCAAGGCCGAAGAGTATAAGCGCAATAAGATCGAAAGTCTCAAGCAGATCAATGTCGATCAAAAGCCAAAGGAAAATGCTGCACCTGCTCCTGTTGCAAGCGAGGATCAGGAAAGCCTTGAAGATGTCATTGCCAGGATCGAAGCCAGAAGGAGAGATAAATGATGGAAAAGCTCAATCTCGAAGAACTAAGGACACAGCGTAAACAGCTGGCAGATAAGCTGTCTTCAGACCGCATGCTTCTGGCGATCCTCGATACCATGCATATCGATCCGAAATACATCCAAAGCGATGTCTATGTCATCAATGACTTTTATGAGTCCTGCAAGCGTTGCAACCGCTGTCCGGGATTAAAGGCCTGTGTTCAGGATATGACTGGCTATTGTTCCTATCTCTCCGTCATCAATGGTGGCCTTGTGGAGCAGCGCATTGCCTGCAAATATCAAAAAAGTTATGACAAACAGTATGCTCATCTGGATAAGTATCTGATCAATGATCTAAGCGATGAATTATCAACCGTCAAATTCGAGAATATCGACTATAAGGCGGAAAATGAGAGCTATATCCGTCTTTACGCCAAACTTAGCGAATACCTTGATGAAGCATGCGATAAGGGTGTATATATCTATGGTGATTTTGGCGTCGGTAAAAGCTATATCAGCGCAGCGCTGCTTAATAGCATGAGCGAGACCTATGATTCCTTATCATTCGTAAAGGTGCCTGAATTTGTTTCCAATATCAAATTTCTGATCGGCGTCGACGACGAACAGCGGGTCAAGATGATCGATTATGCTAAAAAAAGCAAGGTATTGGTGCTGGATGATATCGGTGCTGAAACGATCACCGCATATTCCCGTGATGATATCATCTTCCCGATCCTGGATTATCGGATGGAGAATCATCTTCTGACTTTCTTTACCAGCAATCTGTCGATCGATGAGCTCCAGGATAAATACGCTGAACCGGGAAGCGATGAAATTCGCGCCAAACGCTTGATTGAGCGTATCAGAAAATTGTGTTTAGTATATAATTTAATCGGAAATAATAAAAGATTGGAGAAATAATCTATGATCAAGAAGATAGGTATTTTGACCAGCGGCGGCGACGCTCCTGGCATGAATGCGGCTATCCGCGCGGTAACCAGAACTGCGCTTGCTGACGGTGTTGAAGTAGCGGGTATCCGCGATGGATTTAAGGGACTGATTGAAGGCAAGATCGAAAACTTCAATCGTCGAAGTGTTGCGGGAATCCTGCAGCTTGGTGGCACGATCCTTGGAAGTGCCCGCTTGCCGGAATTCAGCGAGCTCGAAGTACAAAAAAAGGCTGTCAAGATCCTTGAAGCCAATGGCATCGATGCCTTAGTCGTTATTGGTGGCGATGGTTCCTATAAGGGAGCAATGGCCCTGACCAACTTAGGTGTCAATTGCGTAGGTATTCCGGGTACCATCGATAACGATGTTCCGGGTACCGACTACACCATCGGTTTTGATACTGCTCTTAATACCGATGTTGAAGCGATCGACCGTTTAAGGGATACTTTCTCATCTCATCATCGCTGCTCGATCGTTGAAGTAATGGGTAATACCTGTGGCGACCTGGCCTTATACAGTGCCATTTCCTGCGGTGCCGAGATCGTTGTTACCAATGAGACCGGCTATGACGAGGAAGCTTTCATCAATAAGATGAAGGAACTCAACAAGACCGGAAGAAACCATTTACTTGTCATCTTCCTAGAGAAGATCACTGATGTAAATGCTTTATGCAAAAAGATCTCAGAAGTTACCGATTATCCGGCCAGAGCTACCGTATTGGGTCACATTCAAAGAGGCGGTACGCCAACTCCTAGAGACCGTTTCTTAGGTTCACAAATGGGAGCCAAGGTAGTCGAAGCTCT
>JAFWFB010000095.1 GCA_017512625.1 Erysipelotrichaceae bacterium | reverse complement strand
TCGATGATAAACTGCTTAATGAATACCTGGATAAGGCAGATATCGAAGAAGAAAGCATCAAAAAAGCGATCAATGACCGGAAACTGTTTCCTTGTTATTTCGGTTCAGCCTTAAAGAATGAAGGTGTCAATGAACTGCTTGATGGTATCGAAAGATATGCTAAGGAACCGGACTATGGAAAAGATCTGGCTTTAAGGGTCTATAAGATCAGCTTTGCCCAGGGTATCCGTCTTACCCATATCAAACTGTTGGGCGGAAAGATCAAAGTCAAGGATGTCTTGCCAAATGGCGATAAGATCGATCAGATCAGGATCTATCAGGGAAACCGTTTCACTACCATCAATGAGGCTGATCCGGGCAGTGTCTGTGTCCTTAAGGGTCCGACCCTTCTAAGGACCTTTGATACGATCGGTATCGATCAGGATATCAAGACGATCTTTAATCCATACACTTCCTATACCCTGCAATTTGATCCGGGTATCGACAGCTTTAAGCTTTATAAGGATCTCAAGGGACTGGAAGCGGAATATCCAGAGATTCATTTCGAATATAAGGAAGCCAGCAGGGATATCAGCGTATCTTCAATGGGTGAGATCCAGAATCAGATTTTGGCGGGTATTATCAAGCAGCGCTTTAATATCGATGTGACTTTCGGCTCCTTTAAGATCGATTACCGGGAGACCATTACGCGCAAAGTGGAGGGAGTCGGTCACTTTGAACCATTAAGACATTACGCGGAAGTCCATCTTCTGCTTGAACCGCTTAAAAGAGGAAGCGGCATCGCCATCGATACCATCTGTCCGCTGGATCTTTTAAGCAGTCAATATCAGAATCAGGTTTTAAACATCTTGCAGGAAAGCAATCTAAGAGGTGTTTTGACCAATTCACCGCTTACCGATATCAAGATCACCCTGGTCAGTGGCAGGGCCCACATCAAGCATACGGAAGGCGGCGACTTCAAGGAAGCGACCTTCAGGGCGCTTAGACAGGGATTGCTTAACGCGGGATCGATACTGTTGGAGGCGATGCTCAGTTTCACTTTGGAGATCCCGTCAAATTATCTTTCAACAGCGATCTATGATCTTGATCAGCTAAAGGCCCAGTACCAGATCAGCTATCAGGATGATAGGGCGATCATTACCGGCAAGGGTCCGGCGCAGGGGCTTAACAACTATCAGAGCAAAGCCCTTAATTATTCCAAGGGCGAAGCCGTCTATCAAGCGATCTTTGCGGGATACGAAGAGATGGAAGACAGTGATAAGGTCATTGAGGATATCGCTTATGATCCATTGAATGATCCGGAAAACCCGGCCTTCTCCGTCTTTACTCATAATGGCAGAAGTGAGATCATCGCTTATGATGAAGTCTTCAATTACATGCATCTTGATTCCTTCAAGGAGGAAGCGGTCAGTGATATAAGTACCTACAAACCGGTAAAGATCAGTGATAAAGAACTGGAAGCGGTCATGAATCGGATCGCCAAAAAGAAGGAACCTTACAAGGAACCGGAGAAAAAGGTAAGACCGGTCAAGGAAAGCAAACCGGAACAGGTCAAGCCGGTCGTTCATAAGCCAAAGCTTTTGATCGTTGATGGCTATAACATGATCAACGGTTTCACTGCCTTTAAAAACGATGCGAAAAGCGACTATAACTTTGCCCGCAACAATTTCATCGATCTGATGGCCAACTATGCTGGATACTATGGTTCCAAGATCATCCTGGTCTTTGATGCATACAGGGCACCAAACAAGACCAGTCACAGTGAGACCTATGGCAACCTGGAAGTAGTCTATACCCGCTATCAGCAGGATGCGGACTCCTATATCGAGAAGTTCATTCACGATAACCGGGATAAATACCAGATATCGGTAGCGACTTCGGACCGGATGATCCAGAATGCAGCCCTATCAAGCGGTGCCAGAAGGATCAGTGCCAGGGAACTGGAAGCGATAATTGAAAAAACTGTAAACGAATAAATAAAAAACAGTTGTCTAAACGACAACTGTTTTGTTTTTAAATAATAGCTTTTAGATAAGTCCCTGGATCAGCATCGCATCCGCAACTCTTTTAAAGCCGGCGATATTAGCGCCACTTACCAGGTCGTAGCCAAGGTTGAATTCCTTGGCAGCTTCATAGGATAGCTTATAGATATTGCTCATGATCTGCTGCAGTCTTTGATCGACTTCCTCTTTGCTCCAGGAAAGTCTTTCCGAGTTCTGGCTCATCTCCAAGGCGCTTACCGCAACACCGCCCGCATTGGCAGCTTTGGAAGGGGCGATGATGACGTTGTTTTTCTTAAGGTATTCGATCGCCTCATTGGTAGAAGGCATGTTGCTTACTTCGATGTAGTATTTTACTTTATTTTCAACGATCTGTTTTGCTTCTTCAATGCCGATCTCATTTTGGGTGGCACACATCATGACGATATCGGCCTTTTCACCCCAAGGTTTCTGTCCCTTGAAAAACGGAACATTGAATTTCTCGGCGTAGTCTTCGATCCGGCTGCGGCCGCTTGAGCGCATTTCCAGAAGATAATCGATCTTTTCCGGTGTATTGATGCCTTCTTCATCCTTGACATAGCCGTTTCTTCCGGAGATCGTTATGACCTTGGCACCCTGTTCAGTCGCTTTTTTGATGGCACCCCAGGCAACATTGCCATAACCGGATACCGCAATCGTCTTGCCCTTTAGGGTATCGTTTTCGTGCTTTAGGATCTCATTGGTGAAATAGATCGCACCATAGCCGGTAGCTTCCGGTCTGATCAGCGAACCGCCGATCAAAGTATCCTTGCCGGTAAGAACGCCATTCTCATAGTTGGAACGAAGGTGGCGGTAATAGCCGTAAAGATAGCCGATCTCACGCATGCCGACGCCAAGATCGCCGGCCGGGACATCGGTATTAGGACCGATATACTTATACAGTTCGGACATAAATGATTGACAGAAGCGCATGATCTCAGCATCCGACCTGCCTTTAGGATCGAAATCGGAGCCACCCTTGGCTCCGCCGATCGGTAAGCCGGTCAGGGCATTCTTAAAGGTCTGCTCGAATCCCAGGAATTTGATGATACCTAGATAGACGCTGGGATCAAATCTAAGGCCGCCCTTGTAAGGACCCAAGGCTCCGTTAAACTGTACACGATAGCCGGTATTGACCTTGACACTTCCCTTATCATCGACCCATGGAACACGGAAGATGAACTGTCTTTCCGGTACGACCATCCTTTCCAAAATGGCATTTTTTTCGTATTCCGGATGTTTCTCGATCAGCGGTCTTACGGAATTGAACACCTCACTGACTGTCTGGATGAATTCAGGTTCATAAGGGTACTTTTCCTTGACCTCTGAGATAACTCTTTCAATATAATCGCTCATATGTCCTCCTTGTTTTTATG
>JAFWFB010000094.1 GCA_017512625.1 Erysipelotrichaceae bacterium | reverse complement strand
TTGATTATTAAAGGTACTTTTGCTATATTGAATGAGCACTATTGTCGCAGCATACAGAGTTATCTGAACGTGTCGGTAGTAGGTAAAAACCTATGGAAAAGTAGTCGGCTGCCTGACCAAATTCCCAATACGGACTCCCTTGGATATGATCTGTACCGCTGTATGCATTATGCGTATGGAGGAAATTTAAATGTCAAGAAACACAGGCCCTGTGTGGCGAATCTCCAGGCGTCTTAACTTCTCCGTTTTAGAGACCGGTGAAGAGCTTCAAAAGAGGCCTTATATCCCGGGTATGCATGGCAACCCGACCAGAAGAGTCAAGCAATCCAACTACGGCTTACAGAAAGACGAGAAACAGAAAGTCCGTCATATGTATGGCTTAAGTGAGAAGCAGTTCTACAACACTTACGCTAAAGCCGATCACTCCAAGGGTGTAACCGGTACTGAGATGCTGGTAATGCTCGAATCCAGACTGGATAACCTGGTCTACCGTATGGGTTTTGCCAGAACAAGACGTCAGGCAAGGCAGCTGGTCAATCATGGACACATCCTGGTCAATGGCAAGAAGGTCGATATTCCTAGCTATGAAGTAAAACCTGGTTCAGTCATTGAGATCAGAGAGAAATCCAGAAACCTGCAGATCATCAACGATGCATTAGAAGCTAACGTTTCCCTCAAGAACTTCGTTACCGTTGACCGTGACCATAAGAAAGGTACTTATGTCCGCACTCCGGAAAGAAACGAATTGGCTCCTGAGATCAATGAAGCTCTGATCGTTGAATACTACAACCGTAGGAAGTAAAAAATTAAAAGAAGGATCTATTCCTTCTTTTATTTTGCCCTGAATCTATTTATTATAGTTTTATATGGCAAATGTGATTAGTTTTATCAGTGACAAGATCATGTGGGGCATCCCGATGATCGTACTGCTCTTCGGTACGCACCTTTACATGACTTATAAGACTGGATTTGTCCAAAAGTACGTCTTTAAAGGCATCAAGTTATCTCTTCAGGGTAAAACCGGTAAGAAAGGAGATCTGAGTATCTTTGGTTCTTTGATGACTGCTTTATCTTCGACCATTGGTACCGGCAATATCATTGGTGTTGGAACGGCTGTTGCCTTAGGCGGCCCGGGAGCAGTTCTCTGGACATGGCTTGGCGGTATCTTCGGTATTGCTACCAAGTACTCTGAAAGCCTGATCGCCGTTAAATACCGTCGCAAGAACCAGGATGGTTCCTATACCGGCGGAGCCATGCTCGCCCTTGAGCATCTGAATAAACCTTTATTAGCAAAACTGTTTGCTATCTTCTGCGCCTTGGGTGCCTTCGGTATCGGCTGTTCTTCACAAGCCAACTCGATCGCTGAGGTATTGGGTACCAATTTCAGCATCAATAAGATCATTACCGGCGCTATCCTTTGTGTTTTGACTATTTTGGTCGTATTCGGCGGCGTCAAAAGCATAGCCAGAGTCTGTGAGAAGCTGGTGCCGATCATGTCCATTACCTATATCATCGGATGTATCTGTATCCTGATCTATAATCATGCATATCTCTGGCAGACCATCTCCTTGATCGTATCCAGTGCCTTTACTACCAAAGCTCTTGGCGGCGGCTTTATCGGCTCAACGATGATGATCGCCATGCGTTATGGTATCGCCAGGGGTTTATTCTCCAACGAAGCCGGTATGGGTTCAGCTCCTCAGGCTACCGCTGCCGGTCAGACTCAGAATGCTCCTAAATCAGCCCTGGTCGGTTCTACCGGTGTCTTCTGGGATACCGTTGTCGTCTGTCTTTTGACCGGACTGGTGCTCTGTTCCTGCGTCATCGCTCACGCTGATCTTTCAGCTGTAACTGCCAGCGGTGAAGCGATCAGCGGATCTGATCTGGTATCGATCTGTTTCAATACAATTCCGTTTATTGGTAAGCCTTTACTGGTATTCGGTGTTCTTACCTTCGCCTATTCGACTATCTTAGGCTGGAGCTATTTCGGTGAGAACTGCATCCGTTACTTATTTGGCGATAAAGTCATTCAGTATTACCGCATCGCCTGGATAATCATCATCTTCGTCGGTGCCGTATCCAGTCTGACCATCGTCTGGAATGTTGCGGATATCCTGAACGCGGCGATGTGTATTCCGAATGTCATTGCTGTTTTGCTTTTAAGAAACGAGATAGCAAAAGAGACCAGATACTATCTGGATGATGGACATCTGGAAGAAGAAGATCCAACGATCATCTAAAGAATTATATTAAAATTGAATATCTCAAAGAGAACGCCGAAAGTGACACCGATCAGATAGATGATCGCCACGATCATGGCGTTTCTTTTTTTATCATGACTGCTGCGGAAAAGGACCAGCAAGCCGACACCGCAATTGGCTAGCAGACCGGCCATCGCTGCACCGAAACTGATGCTTCCGCTTAAAAGAAGTTCCGTAAGGGCAATGCTCGATCCGCAATTCGGGATCAGTCCGATCATTCCGGCCAATACCGGACTTAAGAGACTGCCCTTTAACAGGATCTTAGCGATAAGATCGGCGGAGAAATAGTAAAGGACACCATTAAGGATCAGGGTGATGGCAAAGATAAAGATCAATGTATTGGCAGTATGCTTGAATGCTGCATACCAGATTCCCTTGGTCTCGCATTCACATTTTTCCTGCTCGCAGAAATCAGTGACCTCGCCATTTCCTCTGTCTTTTAACAGCTTATCGATAAGATAGCCGGCTCCAATACCGATGACTACTTTGATAAAAAGGATCTTAAGTACCGAGAAGATGTTTACTTGATGGGCAAGCATGACCGGCAGCATCTCATCGCTGGTCGACAGATAGACAGCTACCAGGGTGCCTAAGCTGATGATCCTGGCCAGATAGAGATTGGTCATTGAAACGCTGAAACCGCATTGTGGCAAAGCTCCCAAAAGTCCTCCCAGCAGCGGTCCGTGTTTGGTAAAACGGCTCATCAGTTTATTCGCATCGAAACGGTGTTCGAAGTATTCGATCAGTAAGAAGGTCGGAAAGAGATAGATCAATAGCTTTAAACAATCAATAACGCTATCTAAAAGAATATCTAACATGGTCTACATTATAACATACAGAAAAGGCAGCCTTAGGCTGCCTTTTAGTATTATTGTTTTGATCAATACATACCCATATTAGGGTTTACAGCCGGCTGTGGTTCCTTGACTTCACCGACAGCAGCCTCAGTGGTAATGAATAATCCGGAGATGCTTGAAGCGTTTAAGATCGCACTTCTGGTGACCTTACATGGATCGACGATTCCCTTTTCGAACATGTTGACCCATTCGCCTCTTCTGGCATCAAATCCCATGTCCTTTTCCATGGTCAGCTGACGATCAACGATATCCTTGCCATTGTATCCGGCGTTTTCAGTGATCTGTCTTAAAGGCTCACTCATGGAATCCAGGACGATCCTGATACCCTTGGAGACATCGACATTGTCACTGGTAAGTTCACTCTTCAGTTCGCGGTAGATCTCCATCAGGCTTGCTCCGCCACCGATGACGATACCCTCTTCAACTGCAGCCTTGGTAGCATTTAAAGCATCCTCGATCCTTAGTTTCTTTTCCTTGAGTTCGCTTTCGGTAGTAGCACCGACTTTGATCACAGCTACACCATCGGATAATTTAGCCATTCTTTCCTGAAGACGTTTCTTGTCATAATCGGAAGTGCTGTTAGCGGCCAGGCTTTCGATCTCCTTGACATGTTCAGCCAGGGCAGCCTTATCGCCGGCACCTTCGATGATGGTAGTGTTATCCTTTTCAACGATCAGTTTCTTACATGAGCCAAGAGACTCAACGGTAGCATCCTTAAGGTTCATGCCCAGATCCTTGGAGATGAAGGTAGCACCGGTCAGGATGGCGATATCATTTAACTGATCCTTCTGGTTGTCACCAAAGCCAGGGGCCTTGGTAGCGACGACATTGAAGGTACCTCTTAACTTATTGACGATCAGGGTGGAGATAACTTCATTTTCAAAGTCTTCAGCGATGATCAGCAGCGGCTTGTTAGCCTGTAAGACCTGTTCCAGTACCGGCAGGATATCCTGAATAGTTGAGACCTTCTGGTCGGTAACCATGATCAACGGATCTTCCATCTCGACATTCATCTTTTCCCTATCGGATACCATGTAAGGTGAAACATATCCACGGTCATATCT
This sequence comes from Erysipelotrichaceae bacterium, assembly GCA_017512625.1. The sequence goes on along the minus strand of JAFWFB010000094.1, from coordinate 1,573 downwards.
AAGACCTTCGGTGATCTCCAGGGAAGTATCGAATCCCTTGGATTCATCGACATTGATGACACCATTCTTGCCAACCTTTTCCATGGCTTCGGAAATGATCTTACCGATCTCTTCCGAACCGCTGGAGATGGAAGCAACGGAAGCGATATCGTTGGCTGAATCGATCTTATGAGCGTTTTGAAGCAGCTTTTCAGCTACCTTCTTGCCAGCCATCTCGATACCTTCCCTAAGCAGTACCGGATTGGCACCCTTATTGATCTCTTCCATTCCCTTGTGGATCATGGATTGAGCCAGCAGGGTAGCGGTGGTAGTACCGTCGCCGGCTGTTTCATTGGTGTTGTTGGCAACTTCATAGACCAGCTTGGCACCCATGTTCTCGAGTGGATCTTCCAGCTCGATCTCCTTGGCAATGGTAACACCGTCATTGGTGATCAGTGGTGAGCCATAGCCCTTGTCCAGTACGACATTGCGTCCCTTAGGACCTAAAGTTATCTTTACAGCATCAGCCAGGGTATCCATACCCTTGACCATGCTGTCACGCGCTTCTTTGGAATATTTAATAATCTTTGACATCTTGCTCCTCCTATTCAACTATGGCCAGAATATCTTCGGCCTTGATCAGAATGTATTCCTCATCGTGATCCTTGATCTCGGTTCCGGAATAATTCTTATACATTACCTTGTCACCGACTTTAAGTGGCATCTGGTAAATCTTATCGTTGATCCTGACTTCGGTATCACCGCTTACAGCAACAACGGTAGCATAGTCTTCTTTTTCTTCTTTCTGAGTGAGGATAATTCCACTCTTTGTTTCATTCTGGGCTGTCTCTCTTTTAAGCAGCACATTGTTATATAAAGGTTTGATCATAACAATTCCTCCTTGGTACATTACTTATTATAGTCTTAAATAGCACTCTGTCAATATGAGTGCTAATAAAAAAATCGTCCTTTCTATCCTCTTTGTGCTCCTTTAAACATCGGCTTAACTAAACTATAATCATTTATGAAAACATCGGGAAAATATCACATGAAGGACTATATCGAGAAGCTCAAAGACTATCAGAAGGGCGATCTGCTCTTTGATTATTATGAAAGTACCATCGTCTTGGAAGATGACGGATCGAATAGGAAGGAGTACCTGGAGATCACGTTATCAAAACATGATGAAAAGACAGTCAGAGCCAATGTCTATACCAGAAATAAAGATGATGAAGAAGAAAAGAATGTTGAATACTATCTAAGCATCAACATTCTTGATGAAGTTTATAAGATCGTTACGGATCATAAAATGATCGGTTGGAATAATCTATCTAACCCATACTCCCTCGACGGAAAACTCTATGTCTGCAAGTTCCGCCATCAGGGTAAACTGATGCGGGTAAGTTCGGATTCCATGACTAGCAAAGGAGAAACTGCCTTTTCCCTGATCCTTGATACCTTAAGCAAAGCGATCAGTAAGGCTAAGGATTAGATCTTTTTGTAAAGATGGGCGGAATGGAATGTCATTCCGCTTTTTTTGATATAGAAGCCCAGGATCTTTTCATAGTCCTTGGTGGAGGTTCCCAAGGTAATA
>JAFWFB010000093.1 GCA_017512625.1 Erysipelotrichaceae bacterium | reverse complement strand
ATAAAGTAGCATTGGTATTGGAAGGCGGCGGCATGCGCGGTGCCTACACCGCCGGAGCCCTGGCCTGGCTGGTCGATAATGGCTATCATTTCCATGATGCAACGGCCATCAGTACAGGTGCCGTTCATCTTTGTACCTTCTTAAAGGGTGATACGACCCTGCTTCACGACCTAAGTTGTGAAGTCTTAAGCCGTAAAAGATGTGTCGGCATACAATCCATTCTTCATGAAGGAAGGATCGTGGCCTTCGACTATGTCTTTGACGAGGTTTTGGCCAAGGAAAAGAATTATACACTGGATGAAGTTACCTGTAACGATACCAATGTAGCGATCGGTCTCTATGACTTAGAAAACAGCAAGACCACCTATCATGGCAATTCCAAGATCACGCTTAAATTATTAAAAGCTGCCTGTTCTCTGCCGATCATCAGCAAGATCGTAAGGATCGATGATAAGCCATATCTTGATGGAGGCATCACCAAGATGGTACCGATCGAACAGGCGATGGAGATGGACTCTGACCGCTATCTGATCATCTGTACCAAACCGGTCGGCTATGTGCGCAAGAAAAGCAAGATCGTAGCTTGGCTGATGCGTCTGTTTTATCCGAAATACAAGGGCATGGCCGATGATTATTCCATCCGTGATGTCAATTACAACAAGCAGATGAAGATCATCTATGATTTGGAAAACGAGCATAAGGCCTTACTGGTCCAGCCTCAGATCAACCTGCCGGTAAAACGTCTTTCCGGTGATAGGGAAAACCTGGAAAAGCTCTATGCCTTGGCTTACAAGGAAATGGAAGATAACCGGGAGAAGATCGACGAACTGTTTGGAAAATAATTATTCTTTATAAATAAAAATCTCAGCAGACTTGCTGAGATTTTTTATTATCTTGTTTTGGCTGATTACTTAGGATGGAACAGCTTCTTGGTCTGGTAGACCGGTTCAGATGTCAGGTTGATGCCCAGTTTCCTGTAGACGTCCTGATCGACGATCGATGGAATGGTAGTTGCATGAGCCTGGGTATCCTTTAATTCGTGCAGACAATCCATGGCTTTCTTAGCCAGCTTGTCATCGGCAGCGGATACGGCCAGACAGACCAGTGTTTCATCGCTGTGCAAACGCGGGTTGTTGTTGCCCAGGTAGGCGGTCTTTAAGACCTGGACCGGCTGAACGACTTCTTCCCTTATCAGCAGGGCTTCATCATCGATACCCGCAATATGCTTGATGGCATTAAGCAGGGCGGCACTGGCTGGACCAAACAGCGAGGAGGTCTTACCGGTAACGATGGTACCATCGTTAAGTTCGATAGCCATGGCCGGAGCATTGGTCTCCTCAGCCTTATCCAAAGCAGCCTTGACACAAGGACGGTCATTTATCGTGATATTGGCGTTGTTCATGATCAGCAGGGTCTTATCGATCTCTTCCTGTTCAGCAAGACCTTCTCTTACCCTGACCATGGACTGGTAGTAACGACGGATGATCTCATCATTACTGGCAGCGATAGCAGCATCATCATCGACGATACTGAAACCGACCATGTTGACACCCATATCAGTCGGTGACTTATAAGGGCAATCGCCCATCAGTTTCTTCATTAAGGCCACAAGGACCGGGAATGATTCAACGTCGCGGTTATAGTTGATGGCCAGTTCACCATAAGCTTCCAGATGGAACGGGTCGATCATGTTTACGTCATTAAGGTCAGCGGTAGCTGCCTCATAGGCCAGATTGACCGGATGTTTGAGAGGAAGGTTCCAGACCGGGAAGGTCTCGAATTTGGCGTAGCCGGAACGGATATTTCTTTTGGAGTCATGATAGAGCTGACTTAAGCAGACAGCCATCTTGCCTGAACCGGGACCCGGAGCGGTAATGACGACTAATGGACGGGTAGTTGGGACATAGTCGTTAAGTCCGAATCCTTCATCGGAAACGATATGATCGACATCGGTCGGATAGCCTTCGATGGAGTAGTGCAGGTAGTAGTTGATACCCAGGTTTTTGAGTTGGTGAATAAAGGCTTCGGCAGTCGCCTGCTTGCTATAGCGGGTGATAACGACGCCATTGACGTACAGACCGATTCCCCTGAAGGCATCGGCGCTGGGCTGGTGGGTATACTGTGTGATGACAACACTGCCGGCATACAGTCCCAGGTCCTTGAAGGCATCCAGCAGCCGGAAGACTTCCTGGTCGTAACTGATGCCGAGATCCCCGCGGGATTTGGACTGTTCGATGT
>JAFWFB010000092.1 GCA_017512625.1 Erysipelotrichaceae bacterium | reverse complement strand
TATATGAATCTCTTAAGGTAAAATTACGGGCTATCTTAAAGATATAGTTGATATCTTTGAATTTAGCGTCGTCGATCAGATGGATATAGGGATAATTGCTCATATATCAAGATTATACCCCAAAAGCTTCACATATTACCGACTAAGGCTCAAAACCCGGTCATCTTGATCAGGTAGGGTGACATCCTGCTTGAGGATGATGACCTTTCTTTCGATATCGTTAAGATATCCGGCGATGGCTTCCTTTTCTTCCTCACTGATCAGCGGGCTGTAATAAAGGATATTTGTCTGATCGTTGTAGCCAAAAAGCGTCTTATCAGTTGCTCTTTTCTCCTTGAAGGAAGATACGATCTCCTTGATGATCGCCTGATAGTCGATGGTTATGGAATTAAGCAACAGATCCTGGTTTGACTCATCAGGATCGATACTTTGTAAATAACAGGTAGGCTTATCGCCGGATCTTTCACTGATCTTTTCGGATATATGGGAATCGCTGATCCTGGTATCGTTGACGATGACCATGACATCCTGATCTAGTAGTTTATCGATCGCCTGATCAATGGTAGCTGAACTTACGGTCAGTGAATAGATGCTGCACTGTGGTGAAGCAAGCCAAAGGCCTTGCTGATAGGCGGCTTCAAACAGCGGATCACTGTCACTGTCCTTGATAAGGGCAACCGCTCTTTTGCCACTGTCTTCCGTAAAATAACCGGCACATAGGCCAAAGACAAAGGCGGTCTTATACAGTTCCAGATCGATGTATTTACTGTTGTTTAATGCAACGCCATTGCTTCCCAGAAAAAGGAAGGGCTGATCAGGATACTGCTTGCAGATCTCCAGGATCCTCGGGCTGTTTTCATTGATCAGCAGCAGATTTTCTGCTGATGCTTTTTCTGCCAGCTTGACGGAAAACTCTTCATCTATTAATTGATAGATATCCTTTAAATCTTCATCCAACATTGCTTCATCAAGCCTGTTATCAAAGACAAGGATATTGGAAGCTTCACTTTTGGTAGCAGTGCAGCCGCATAAAATAAGCAGCACAAAAACAAGGGTAATGATTATTGATTTATTCTTCATTCTTAACGTAGACCTCTCGTGGTTTGGATCCGTTGGCCGGACCGATGATATGCTCGTCTTCAAGCATGTCGATGATCCTGCCGGCACGGTTGACCCCGACGCCAAAACGTCTTTGAACCAAAGAAGTGCTGGCTTTCTGGGTAGCGATGACATAGGCTTTGACTTCTTCATAGAGGCTGTCCTTCTCGGTATACGAGGAGTGACCTTCGCCACCTGAAGTATTAGAACCGGTCATTTCATAGTAAGTATCGTCATAATCCGGGGTAACACCCTGGGATTTGATGAATTCAGTAATTCGGGCGATCTCCTTATCAGAGACATAGACACCCTGCACACGCTCCGGACTGTTGACACCGATCGGAGCATAGAGCATGTCACCATAACCGATCAGACGTTCAGCTCCGGTCTTATCCAGGATGGTACGGCTATCGGTCGATGATGATACCGCAAAAGCGATACGGCTTGGAATATTGGATTTGATGACACCGGTAATGACATCAACACTCGGTCTTTGGGTAGCAACGATCAGATGGATGCCACAGGCCCTGGCCAGCTGGGTGATCCTTTGGATGTTTGGCTCAACTTCCTTCTTGGCTAAGATCATCAAATCAGCCAACTCATCGATGATGACGACCAGGTATGGAAGCTTATCCATCTTCGGCTTTTCCGGATCAGCATTGTTGGCTTCTACTTTCTTGTTGTAACTGTCGATATCCCTGACACCTACTTCAGCAAACAGGCTGAAGCGGTCATTCATATATTCGGTTATCCGCTTTAAGGCGACGACCGCTTCCTTATCATCGGTAATTACCGGCATCTGAAGGTGCGGAATGTCATGATATGGGGTAAATTCAACTTTCTTAGGGTCGATCAGGATCAGTTTGACCTCATCCGGATGACACTTGTAAAGCAAGGAAATGATGATGCTGTTGATACAGACTGATTTACCGCTTCCGGTCGCTCCGCCGATCAGAAGGTGAGGCATACGTCCCAGATCACAGAAGACCGTCTGTCCCAAAAGACCCTTGCCCAGAATAAAGAGCAGCTTGTTGTCTTTCTTATCCGCCGGCATGGTCTTGATCAGTTCACTCATCTTGACCGTCTCGCTTTCGACGTTTGGTATTTCAATACCGACAGCACTGCGGCCCGGGATCGGTGCTTCGATCCTGACCTCCTTGGCTGCCAGTTCCATTTTGATATTGTCTGCCAGATTCATGATCTTGTTGATCTTGATCGCGCTCTCCGGCTTGATCTCGAATTTGGTAACGCTAGGCCCCACGTGGGTATTGATCAGGGTACAAGGTATGTCAAAGTTATTGAGGATCTCGATGATCCTATCGCCCTTGATCTTGGCTGCGTTTTCATTTACTACCCTGGAAGTGGTAGTGGTTACCGGATCCAGCAAAGAGAATGTCGGTAAGCGGTATTTGCGCTTTGGACCGGTCGAAGTCGTAGTCTTTGTATTTGAGGTCTCTTCCTTTTTAGCAGCCTTGGCCTTTCTGTTTCCGGAAATGGAGATATCCAGAAAGACGCTTTTCTTCTTTTTGATCTCCGGTTTAGGACTGCTATAGTTATCGAAGCTTTCCGCATCGATGCTTATCTGCTCCGGCTTTTTAGCAGGAGTAGGCTTGATCTCTTCCATCAGACGGCGGTTTTCCTTCTCCAGTCTGATCCGCTCTTTTTCCTGCAGCTTGCGCTGACGGTTTTGCTGACGAACTTCCATCTTTTCCCGGTGATAGTTGATGATCATGGTAGCCGGGACAATGAAGATGAAGCTTAGGATAAACAAGGCCGTAATAAGCAAAATGGTGCCGCTGCGGGCAAATAGATATGAGGACAAGGCATAGATCGAGGAACCGATCAGTCCGCCATTATAAGCAATGATCTCTTCACTTTTAAACTCCTTGAAGATGTTGTGGGAGATAAAGGTATCCAGGTAATCCTTACCGGTAAGATCGCGGTTGCTAAAGGATGCCCCCAAGATCAAAATAGCAATTCCCGCAAACAATAAGCCCAAGGACAGATTGCTTAAATTGCTCTTTTTCTTATAGAAGCAGACATAGACATAATAAGCGATCAAAACGATGAAGATCGCGTAATAGTAATCGCCCAGAAAATAACGGACGACGTTATTGATGATCATCCCGGCAAATCCCTGTCTTAATAGCGATACCGCTAACAAAAACAGCAGGAATACCAGGATTATGTATGCTAAGGGTGATATCTTTTTTTCTTTCTTGGCCATTAAATGTTGATCTCCACAATACTAGGCAGGATCATCGGATGTTTGCCGGTCTCTTTGGCGATATAACGGGAAATCCGATCACGGGCAACCGTTCTGACCTGCATATTGTCGTAATAACCGCCTTCGACCGCCTCACTAATAGATTCTAACAGGATTTTGGCTACATTTTCCAGGATATAATCGCTGTCTTTGAGATAAATGACCCCACGACTTTGGGCATCCGGACCGCCGATCAGCTCCTTGGATTTGAAATCGAGCAAGACACCGACGACGATGATGCCATCAGTTGAAAGGGTCTTGCGGTCAGTGATGATCGTGGAGCCCGAATCGATCATATCCCTGCCACCGATCAGTGACTCGTTAAGGGTGATGACCTGTTTAGTGGATTTGATCTTGCCGTCATGGAAGTAAGCTACCTGACCATTATCAAGCAGAATGATCTTGTCCGGACGGTAATTCATGGAAAGGGCGATATTCGCATTCTCAAGCAGATAGCGGTATTCGCCCGATGTAGGCAGATAATAGTTCGGTTTTAAAAGATACATCATCATCCTGATGTCTTCAATCGATGCATGCATCGATAATACTTCCTTGGAATTGATCTTTCTGATCGAACAGCCCAGACGGTAGAGATTGTCTTCCATTTCGCCGGCACTCTTTTCTCCTCAGGCGACTACCGGCGAAGCTATTATGATCTGATCACTGGTCCTAAGCGAGATCGTGCGGTCAGCTCCCGTAGCGATGGCATTCATGGTCTCAAAGACCTTCTTGCCGCCACCGGATACAATAACGATGATGTCTTCATCATTATTGTCAAAATCAGCCTTGCGTACCAAAAGGCTGGCTGGGAAGCTGTAATAGCCAAGGCTTTCCACGGCTTTTAATATATTCAGGTTATAGTCGTTCTGGAAAAAGACGCGCTTGCGGTATTTGATGGCCAGATCAAGGATCTCAATGGTCCGATACAGGTTTTGCTGATATAGGGTGATGATGATCCGGCTACCTGATTTTTCGATATAAGGTTCGATCAGGGAAGTGATCTTATGATTTGGCGATGTATAGCCTTCATTAAAGACTCCTGAGCTTTCCGACATCCAGACAAAGACACCTTCCTTGCCGATATCAGCCAGTTCGGTAACATCGATATCGAAACCCTTATGCGTAGTCTCATAGTCGAAAAGGAAATCGGAAGTATAGACGATGTAGCCCATGGAAGTTTCAAAGGCCAGACCGATACCATCCGCTATGCTTTGTGACAAAGGAAAGGATCTGATCTTGCGTCCGTCGACCGTAAAGGATTGTTTTCGGGAGATTATATTTACTTTCTTGCCTCTGATGCCGCTTTTTTCAAAGCTGGCTTCCAGAAGTTTGGCCGTCAAAGTTGTGGCATAGACCGGAAAATCTGCTTCCTTCAAAAGGAAAGGCAGAGCATTCATGACATCGTCATGGGCATGGGAGATAAAGATTCCCTTGACCCGGTCCTTGTTCTCTATCAAATAGGTAAAATCAGGTATGCTGAAATCAACTCCCAGATAACTGCCTGATCCGGGATAACCGATTCCGCATTCAACTACATAAATGTTTTGGTCTATTTCGATGACATAAAGATTCTTTCCGTTTTCATCGAGACCGCCCAAAGAAAAGATGCGTAAGTCTTCCATTAATTATATATGACCTTTCTTACTAGAATAATAACATTTAATCGATCGTTTCACCATCCAAAGACCAGGAATGGACCTTGGTGATCTTAACATTTACGATATCGCCGGGCTTAAGATCGTTGCCCTTGAAATTGACCAGCTTGAATTCGCGGGAATAGCCGCTATAGGTATCCTGATTGCGCTTTGAAGGCCCATCGACCATGACTTCCAGGATGCGGTCCTGGTATTTCTGATTGTTTTCCAAAGCATAATGGCCGATCTTCGCATTCAAAGTCTGTAAACGCTGTTCCTTGACGCCGGTTCCGATATCATCCTTCATCCTGGCAGCCGGTGTTCCTTCTCTTGGTGAATAGATAAAGGTAAAGGCATTGTCAAACTTGCAATAGTCAACCAGGCTTAAAGTATCCTCGAAGGCTTGCTGCGTTTCGGTCGGGAAGCCGACGATGATATCAGTCGAGATCGTACATTCCGGGATCCTTTTGCGGATATAATCGAATAATTCCAGATATTGTTTCCGGTCATAGCGTCTTCCCATCAGCTTTAAGACTTCATCATTGCCGCTTTGAACAGGCAGATGGATATAAGGCATTAGGATATCCCTGTTATCGGCGATCACATCGACCATCCTAAAAGTGAAATCAAAAGGATGAGAGGTCATAAAGCGCACTCTTTTGATGCCTGATCTAGCCACTTCTTCCAGCAGGTCAGCAAAGTCATAGCCGATATCCAGATCCTTGCCATAGGCATTGACATTCTGACCGAGCAGGGTAACTTCCTTATAGCCCTTTTCTACCAGTTGCCTGATCTCCTCAAGGATGTCCTTAGGATCACGGGAGCGTTGCTTGCCACGGGTATAAGGAACGATGCAATAAGTGCAGAACTTATCGCAGCCGTACATGATGTTGACCCAGGCCCGGTGTGTCTCATATCTTTTTACCGGCAAGTTTTCAACGACATCGCCTTCCTTGGAGAAGACTTCGACCGTCCTTTGGCGCTTGACGATCGCTTCATGCAAAAGCTTAGGGAGGTTATCGATATTATGGGTACCGAAGATCAGATCGACCTGCGGATACTTGCTTAACAGCATATTTACCATGCCCTCTTCCTGGGCCATGCAGCCACAGATGCCGATGATAAGATCAGGATTGGTCTTTTTAAGGGTCTTGATGTTGCCCAGCTCGCCCAAGACCTTATCTTCAGCGTTTTTACGGATCGCACAGGTATTGAAAAGGATGACATCAGCCTGCTTTTCGTCTTCGCAGCTTACAAAGCCCATGGCTTCGAAAAGACCGCTAATGGTCTCACCGTCCCTGACATTGACTTGGCAGCCATGGGTCCTTAAATAGTACTTCTTGTCCTTGCCAAGGGTGAGATATTCTTCGGGCAGATCAAAATCCCGGTTGATGTTTTTGGATGGATTGTTGGTTCTTTTCCTGGCATCATTCATGCTTGGAAAAATATAGTTATCTTTCATACGTTGCAATTATACTACAAAAATACTGATAGCGGAATTTTACACTTACCTTCATTCCAAGCAGGATATAAAGGTATAATGAATGCATAATCGTTGGAGGAATACATTATGCGTCTTTTGGAAGAAATGATCAAAGAAAAGGGCACCGTGATCGATAATCACATCATCAAGGTCGACGCTTTCTTTAATCATCAGTATCTGCCTGGCCTGTATCAGGAGTGTGCTAAAGAAGTTTATAGATTATTCAAGGACGAAAAGATCACCAAGGTACTGACCATTGAAGCTTCCGGTATTGCCCTGGCTCTTACCACCGCAACGCTGTTCGATGTACCGATGCTGGTAGCGAAAAAAGGAACCAGCTCCAATCTGAATGATGATGTCTATCAGGCCGAGGTCTACTCTTATATCAGAGAGCATTACTACGAGATCTATGTCTCGAACAAGTATCTCAATGAGGACGACAATGTATTGATCGTCGATGATTTCCTGGCCAACGGAAATGCCAGCAACGGTCTTATCAGCCTGATCAAGCAGGCCAATGCCAAGGTTGCGGGAATTGCCATCGGAATTGAAAAAGGCTTTGAAAACGGCGGAAAGACCCTAAGAGAGCAAGGCTATCATGTAGAGTCGCTGGCCATCATCAAAGCCATTGAAGACAATAAGATCGTTTTCTGATCAATAACGCTCTTTAAGTTTATTGATTACTTCATCATAAATGATATCAGGGATAAAACTGCGGATATTGCCCCGATAGGACCATACTTCCTTGACCATGGAGCTGGAGATCGATGAGTATTCCGGTTTGGATAACATCAGGATCGTCTCGATATCCTTTTCCAGAAGCATATTGATATTAGCCTGGTTAAGCTCGTATTCATAGTCGTTGTTGGTCCTTACGCCCTTTAAAAGGATGCTGCAGCCAAGGTCCCTGCAAAGATCGACAGTCAAGCCATCGCTGCTTACGACCTCGACATTATCGAGGTGAGAGGTGGCTTTTTTTGCGAGCTCGATCCTCTCTTCGACGCTGAAAAGGTAATTCTTGGCCGGATTGACCATGATACCGACATAGATCTTGTCACAAATATGGGAAGCTCTGGTTATCAGATCAATATGACCGATGGTGATCGGATCAAAACTGCCCGGGATCAGTGCTTTAATCATTTTCTTTCTCCTTCAGATAAATAACTTTGGTAATGCCGTAGATGCGTTCATCTTCTTCTTCATAATCCTCGATCTTAAAAGTGTTGCCCTTGCGGGTCTCCAGGATGATCAGACCATCGCTTTTTAGTAGGTCTTTTTTCCTGATCGAAGATAACAGTTCCTCGATCCCTTCCATCTCATATGGTGGATCCAGGAAGATATAGTCATATTGTTTTTCACAACCATTTATATAGCTTTGATAATCCATCAGGTAAGCGTGACATTCCTCGCTTTTACAGCGCTCGATATTCGAGCGGATGATCCTGATGGCTTTCGGATTGCTATCAACGATATCGACTACAGCTGCACCTCTGGATGCGGCTTCAAGGCCAACGGCACCGCTACCGCCAAACAGATCCAGAAAAAAGCTGTTCTCCTTTAGGGAAAACAAGTGACTGAAGATCGCTTCCTTGACCTGATCCTTGGTCGGTCTGGTTAAGTCGCCCTCCAGGGTCATTAATCTGGTATTTCGATACTTACCGCTGATAATACGCATATTTTATAAAAGAAGCTTTACTCACGTAAAGCTTTTATTATTATTCCTGGCTAATAGCGGATACCGGACAAGTTGCTACACAGGCACCGCAATCAATGCAGAGACTCTGATCAACACAAGCTTTTCCACTATCATCTAATGCAATAGCGCCAACCGGACAAACTCCAGTGCAGGCACCACAGCCAAGACAGACTTCCTGATCAACCTTTGCTGGCATACACCCTCCTTACATTCCAAAAAGATTATATCACATTATTAAGGCCTGATTTGAATTCTTTCAATATTAGTTGCCTTACGAAGGCTCTCGTCGATCTCAATGACAACAGCCTGGAAAATGCTCTCGCCTTCAGCCGGCGTAAAGCGGGTCGGATTGCCATAGATCAGATTCTCGACCATCTCATCGATGTCTCTTCCGATTATGGAATCATAAGGACCGCACAAGCCGACATCACTGATATAGGCCAGATTGCCGATGATCCTTTCATCAGCAGTCTGAACATGGGTATGGGTGCCGACGACGGCGATCAGTTCGTTTTTAAAGTAATTGGCAAACAGGATCTTTTCACTTGTCGCTTCGGCGTGCAGATCGACGAAGATGAAATCAGCCTTTTCCTTCTGTCTAATCTTCTCCTGATAAAGCAGATGGCTCATCGCTTCAAAAGGAGACTGGTTTACATCATTCATGAAGACCGAACCCATGATATTGATCACGCAGATCCGGTAACCATTGACATCAAAGGTACGATAACCCTGACCAATGTCTTCATGGATCCCGATATTGACCGGTCGTATCAGACGATCATATTTGTCCATGTCTTCCATTATCTCGCTTTTGGAGAAAGCGTGATTGCCCAAGGTGATGCAATCGATGCCTGAATTGATCAGACTGTTGTAGATCTTGGAAGTTATTCCTTTGCCATGGGCAGCATTCTCGCCATTGGCGATCGTAAAGTCAATGTCATGATCGGCCTTGACTTTAGCAAGATTGGCTATCACAGCATCCCTGCCGGACCTGGTAGTGATATCTCCTATGAAAAGGATCTTCATTTTACTTGGCTACTTCGTTGGCTCTGGTCTCTCTGATGACCGTGACCTTGATCTGACCAGGATAAGTCAGTTCGTTTTCGATCCTGTCTCTGATCTCTCTGGCCATCATATGGGCACGGTTATCATCGACTTGGGTCGGTTCAACGAATACTCTGACCTCACGGCCAGCCTGGATCGCATAGGTCTTATCGACGCCGCTGAAGTCATTGACGATGGCTTCCAGGGCTTCCAGACGCTTGATATAGTTTTCGATTCCCTCATAGCGGGCACCCGGACGGGCAGCAGAGAGGGTATCGGCAGCAATTACCAGATGGGAGATCAGATTGGTAGGTTCGACGTTTCCATGATGGGATTCGATGGCATTGACGACTATTTCATTTTCGCCATGCTTCTTAGCAAACTTGGCACCCAGTTCGACATGGGTTCCTTCCTGCTCGAAGTCGATGGCCTTACCGATATCGTGAAGCAATCCGGCACGCTTTGCTAACTGCTGGTTAAGTCCTAACTCAGCAGCCATCATGCCTGCCAGATGAGCAACTTCCATGGAATGCTCAAGGGCATTTTGACCATAGCTGTAACGGTATCTCAGACGACCGATCATTCTGATCAGTTCACGGTCGATCTTTCCGATCTGCAGTTTGAAGCAGGCTTCTTCACCGGCTTTATAGATAGCTGTATCCAGTTCCTTGGTCTGTTTGGCTACAACTTCCTCGATCCTTCCCGGCTGTATCCTTCCATCCTTGATCAGGGCTTCCAGCGACAAACGGGCAACCTCACGGCGGATCGGGTTGAAGCAGGAGATCGTAATGGCTTCCGGCGTATCATCGATGATCAGATCAACGCCCGTAGCCTGTTCGATGGCTCTGATATTGCGTCCTTCACGGCCGATGATCCTTCCCTTCATGTCTTCGCTAGGAAGGTTGACGACCGAGATCGTACGATCGATGCTCTCCTGTTGGGAATAACGTTCGATCGCGGTAGCAATGATCTCGCGGCTTCTTTCTTCCGCTTTTTCATTGGCTTCTTCTTCTTTTTCTCTTACGAAAGCTGCAATCTCGTTTTCCATCTTTCTCTCGACAACTTCCATCAGTTCCTTTTGGGCTTCCTTGGCTGACATCT
>JAFWFB010000091.1 GCA_017512625.1 Erysipelotrichaceae bacterium | reverse complement strand
GAATTGCCTTTAACCATTGAGACCACCGGCAACTCATATGTCAGCTATGAACTTTTACAGAAAACTGTAAACATAACCATTTCATCAACAGAGGATTAACAACATGGGAAAATATTTCGGCACTGATGGCATCAGAGGATATGCCAACCAGGAACTGACCGTCGAAACGGCTTTTAGAATCGGCCGTTATATCGGAATGTATTATAAGGGAGCCAACGATGACGCCAGGATAGTCATTGGCAAGGATACCAGATTATCCAGCGACATGCTTGAAGCCGCTTTGGCTGCAGGAATCAGTGCCAGCGGCAGTGAAGTCTACCTGCTTGGCTACTGTTCCACACCTTGTCTGGCATATGTGTGCTCAAACGAAAAGTTTTCCGTCGGTGCCATGATCAGTGCCTCACATAATCCATACTATGATAACGGTATCAAGCTTTTTGGCAATGACGGCATCAAGATCAAGGATGAAGTCGAGCTGAAGATCGAAGCCTACATCGATGATCCGGAAGGTGTCGATCTGGCTACCGGCTATGATATCGGCAGGATCTATAACTACAGCGAGGGCGTCGATCGTTATTGCCGCTTTGTGCGTTCCAAGATCGACCCTAGGATCACTAACTATAACATCATTCTCGATCTGGCCAATGGCGGATCGATCCTTACCGCCAAGAAGATCTTTGAAGGTTACCCGAATGTCACCTTTATCAATGACGACTTTGACGGCATCAATATCAACAACCATTGCGGAAGCACTCATCTGGAAAGCTTAAAACAGGCGATGCTGGACGGAGATTATGATATCGGTTTTGCCTACGATGGCGATGCTGACCGCTGTCTGGCTCTAAACAGTGAAGGTAAACTGATCGACGGCGATCAGCTAATGTACCTTTTAGCAAAGGAACAGAAACGTCAGGGTATCTTAAGAAACGATACGCTGGTAGTGACCATGATGTCCAACATGGGTCTGATCAAGGCCTGCAAGGAATTGGGCATTGCTTGTGAAGTCACCGCTGTCGGCGATAAGAATGTGCTGGATGCCATGCTAAGCAAGGACTTCACCATCGGTGGTGAGCAGTCCGGACACATCATCAACCGCCATCTGACGGTCTTTGGTGACGGTGTGCTAAGTTCAGTCATGGTGCTAAATGCCTTGTGTGCGAACAGTTGTCAGATCGATGACCTGGTCGAAGGACTTACCATCTATCCGCAGCTGTTAAAGAATGTAAAAGTTAAAGACAAAAAAGCCGTTTTAGCTGATAAGCGGATCCTGGATAAGATGGATGAGATCAGCGCTACCCTTAAGGATACCGGCCGGATCTCGGTCAGGGCTTCCGGTACCGAACCACTGGTCAGGGTAATGGTCGAAGCAGCCGATCAGGCTACTTGTGAAAAATACGTCGAGCAGATGATCGCACTTATCACTGAAGCCGGATACGCTTTATAAAAGCCTTATGGCTTTTTTGATTATGATAAGATTGAATTGGGTGATGATATGAAAAAAATCATTAATATTGTCGAAGATGAAAAGGACCTCAATGAGCTGGTCAAAAGTTATCTGGAAAAGGAAGGGTACGAAGTAAATTCGTATCTGACCTACAATGATGCGATCATGCATCTTAAGGATCCCTGCCATCTCTGGATATTGGATATCATGCTTGATAATAAGAGCGGATATGACCTGATCGAGGAG
>JAFWFB010000090.1 GCA_017512625.1 Erysipelotrichaceae bacterium | reverse complement strand
TAGTTACGGACGACGTTTCTCAGTTCATTGCTCGCATAAGCCTGAGCACTTAAATTCTCAGTCGGAACATCGGAGTTGATGCTTGGATGAGATGCTCTGACACCCATCTGGACACCCATACCGGTCCTGAGGATGGAATCGATTCCTTCCTTTTTCCACTCAGGCATCTCCCTTAAGGTCTCCGGAGTGCAGTTTAAGGCTTTAGTATGTCCGATCTCAGCGTCGCTGATAAATACTTCAACATCCTTGGCACCGCACGCAAAGGCTTCCTTAGTTACTTCTCTGGACAGTTCGATCGCATCGGTGTCTGTCTGTAACACTAAGGTCTCACCTGGCTGCAGGTTGACACCGGTCCTGACTAGGACACGGGCGAGTTTTTCATGTTGCCACTTATGCATTTTTTCTCTTCTCCAGTTCTTCCAAAATTACTTTCTTGATCTGCTCGAAAGCTACTTCCGCGTCATCGTTATAGACGACATTACGGAATAACGGGGCCAATTCCATATCCATCTTGGCCTTGTTAAGACGCATTTCGATCGAGGCTTTGCTATCCTGGTATTTTTCCGTGACCTGTCTTTCCAGTTCTTCCATGCTGGAAGGCATGACGAAGAAAGCTAGGCTGTCAGGGATATTCAGCTTGATTGGGCCAACGCCCTGAGCTTCAACTTCGATCAGCACGTTTTTGCCCTTCTCGGTCAGGAAGTCGACCTGAGCCTTAGGGGTTCCATAGTAGTAACCATTGAACTCCGTATACTCAAGCAGTTCCTTGTTCTTTACAGATTCAGCGAAATCCTTATGGGAAACGAAATAGTACTCTCTTCCATCGACTTCGCCTTCCTTTTGCGGTCTGGTCGTTTCCGATACTGAGTAAAACAGTTTCAGATCCTCATCCGCCAATAACTTTTCTCTAATTGAGCCTTTTCCTACCGAGCTGGCTCCACTCAAAATAACTACTAAGCCTTTGTTCATGATTCCTCCTAATGACAATTGCTGACCATCTCTTTAAGCATCTGATATGAGCGCTCAAATGATGCCAGATCAAGTTTTTCCTGTGGGGTATGGGCACCGGATCCCTTCGGACCGAAGGTGATGATGTCCAGTTTCGGATTAAGAGCCTTGAAGACTCCGCACTCGTTTCCGCCATGACCGGCATGCTCTACAAGTTCATTGCCCCAGTTGGCAACGGTCTTTCTAAGCAGTTCCCTCATGGCTGATACCGGTTCATAATTCCAGCCGGAATAACGACCGTTCAGTTCGAAGCGCACGCCAATAAGATCAGCTAAGACATGCAGACGATCCTTAAGGTCTTCGGATGCATGGTTCATTGCGCTTCTAATCAGGATATCCAGCGATACTCTCTCTTCGCTGGTCGTAACAACGCCCAGGTTCAGGGAAGTGACTGTCAATCCTTCAATGACCATCGACTTATGCTGGAAGCCATTAGGCATCAGATAAGTGTAATCAATGATCTGCTTGCCACCTTCGATAAAACTGCCGGAAGTTTCGACCGGATTTACCTCGGCGGTAAGGTTGCCGTCACTGAATTCAAGTTCAGTACGGATATTCTTATATGATTCCTCGACAAACTTTACGATGTCTTCGCAAGCTGTCGCGGAATTGAAGATAATGCTGGAAAGACGAGGGATCGCATTGTCCTTTTCACCACCGCTGAAGCTTACCAGTTCGAAGTCCATGCCTTTAGCGATGCTTTCCTCGATGATCCTGGCAGCGATAACGATCGCATTGCCTTTTTCCATATGGATGCTGCCACCTGAATGTCCGCCGCTAAGACCACCGATATCCAGACGATAGGTCGGCTTGACACTTTCCTTCCAGGTAATGTCTTTGTGAATGAAGACTGTACAGCCACCGGCAGCACTGATGCCGGTACTGGTCTCACCGCCACCATCCAGGTTGATCATGCGGTCAGCCTTGACATCCTCCGGCTTGATCTCCATCGATCCCAGAAGACCGATCTCTTCCATGGTGGTAAAGAAGCACTGCAAAGGCGGATGTGGCAATTCATCATCATCAAGGATCGCCAGCATATAGGCAACACCATGGCCATCATCTGCTCCCAGGGTAGTATCTTTGGCATGAAGCCAGCCTTCTTCATCGACATAAAGCTTCAGCGGATCCTTTTCAAAATCATGACTGCTGCCATCGACCTTGGCCGGGACCATGTCGATATGGGCCTGCAAGATCAGCGGTGCAGCATCCTCATATCCCTTGGAAGGTCCTTTTTCAACGATGACATTGAAGACTTCATCCTGCTTATAGGCCAGTCCTCTTTCCTTGGCGAAACTGACGATGAAATCGCTAAGGGCCTTTTCATGTCTTGATGGATGTGGAATCTTACAGATCTCATTGAACCAGAAGTTCTGAGGTCTGCTTAAATCAAATCCTTCCATTATAATTATCTCCTTCTATTCTTATTTTAAATGTTTATTCATCCAATTGCTGATCTCTTCCAGTCTTCTGACTCGATGAGACGGCTTGCCACTACGGGAGAGTTCGTGGTTCTCGCCTTTAAACAGGACCATTCTGGTCTCAACACCCTTGCAGGTCAGTGCCGTATAAAGCTGTAAAGCTTCCGGTACCGGACAGCGGTAATCTTCGGTCGAGTGAATGAACAGGGTCGGAGTAGTAGCTCTGTAAGCAAACTTGAGCGGTGACATCGACCAGAGTTCATCGGTGCAATTAAACAGATCGCCAAATTCCTGCTCGATCGGGAAATCGATACCATAATCGCTGACACCGACCTCAGTGATCCAGTTGGAGATCGATCTTTGAGTAGCGGCTGCCTTGAAGCGGTTGGTCTGTCCAATGATCCAGTTGGTCATGTAGCCACCATAGCTGCCACCGGTAACGCCTAGTCTTTCCGGATCGATCGCCGGATAAGTCTCTAAGACCAGATCGACAAAGCGCATGATATCGGAATAATCGATGCCACCGAACTGATGCCTCAGATCAGCGAAGGCATTGCCCTTGCCATCAGATCCTCTCGGGTTGCAGAACATGACGAAGTATCCCTGTCCTGCCCAGTATTGCATCTCATGGTAATAGATCTCGCCATAGGCCGTCTTTGGTCCGCCATGGATATCTAGGATAGCCGGATATTTCTTGGACGGATTGTAGTTGGCTGGTTTGAGTACCCAGCCATCGATCGGTACGGCTCTTTTAACAGTGAGCTTCTCCGGCTTGGCTACATAGGTATTGGCGAAGATCGCGGTATTGAAATCGGTAAGAGCCTTGGCTTTACCGTTTTTAACTTCATAGACTTCTTCCAGCTGCTGGCCAAGCATCGCGATGACATAATAGCGGTCCTTGCAGACAACAAAGTCATTGATGTTTCCTTTACCCAGTTCCAGAACTTTGCTGAAACCATCTTCTTCCATCTTAAGTAATACGGAGTGATCTTCATCAGTATTGAGGAAATAGCTATCGCCATCGACCAGGTCATAAGCCTTGCCACGGCCGTATTTGGAGTCGGTGCCAACGGAATTGTATAAAGAGAAATCAGTATCGATGCGCAGTTCCATCTCGCCTTTTTTCAGTTCATAGATCTTGCCGGCTTCCATCTCACCGAAATCAAGAGCAAAAGTTCCTCTGACATAGATCTTCTTGTCGTGTTCAAAGACGCGGGAGATCGCCATCTTTTTGTCGTACAGGCAGGTAATGCTGCCATTGCTCTTATTGTACTGATAGATCTTATCCCACTTGGTTTTGAAGGTCGTAAAATCGTTGGCGCTGAAGATCAGCTTGCCATTGATAATCTCAAAGCTGGAAACATCGAAGGTCTCCGGTACGATCCTTTTGGCTTTGCCGGTTTTCTTGCTGACCAGATATAAAGTAGTACGGTTGCCGTTGATAATGCCTTCACCATTGAAGACAAACGGATATTCGTCAAAGACGATATAGTCGTTGTTTTCTTTCTTCTGTTTGTCAAAGGCTTCCTGCTCTTCTTTGGAAAGAGTTAAGTAATCAGGGCAACTGCGGTTGATCTGGGTACTGACTAGGAAATTGTCCTTGTCAAAATCCAGGATCCTTCCTGCCGGCAATGGCAGGGTGAATCCTTCTTCCAGTCCCTTGGCTGTAGCCTTCTTAAGCACGGTCATATTCTTTTGATCTTCAGGGGTATCTACCACAAAGATCCCGTCATTTAAAGTGAAATAGCCGGCGCGCTTTTTCCAATCGGTCACTTCGGAGACTTTTCCGCTCTTTAGAGCAATGGAAGATATCTGTTGCAGATAACCATCGTTTTTCTCGTCGACTTTAGTCTTGATGAAATATAGATTTTCCTTATTCTTATCAATTGATAAGGAAGACAGAAAGGTAAACTTTTTAAATAAGTCCAGTTTAATTGATTTCATATTTTAACCTCTTAAAACAAATATCGCTTTTTTATCACTTGATAGGAATAAGAGGAAGTCCTTGCGAACTCCCTCTTAGTTAATCAATCATTGAGATTATTCAGGGCACTTTACGAACCAGAAGATATGATTAGCCTGAGGGTTAGTCATAACTCCGGT
>JAFWFB010000008.1 GCA_017512625.1 Erysipelotrichaceae bacterium | reverse complement strand
TAAGAAGATCCTCAATGAAATTGATAAGATCTGTAACGAGATCGAGGCTTTAGGTCCGTCTTACCGCAATCTCAGTGATGAGGCTTTAAAGCATAAGACCATCGAATTCAAAGAGCGTCTTAAAAACGGAGAGACCCTTGATGATATCCTGGTTGAAGCCTATGCAACGATCAGGGAAGCAGCCTATAGGGTCATTGGAGAATATGCTTACCATGTACAGCTGGAAGCAGCTGTTGTTCTACATCGTGGCGATATCGCTGAACAGAAGACCGGTGAAGGAAAGACCCACTCTTCCATCTTCCCGGTATATCTAAATGCCCTGGAAGGAAAGGGTGTCCATGTAATTACTGTCAACGACTACCTCGCAACCCGTGACTCCCGCTGGATGGGACAGATCCACGAATGGCTCGGTCTTACCGTCGGCCTTAATCTTCGTCAACTGACCCCGCAACAGAAAAGGGATGTCTATAACTGCGACATCACCTATACGACCAACTCGGAAGTCGGTTTCGACTATCTGCGTGATAACATGGTCACGACTGTTGAAAACCGTGTTTTACGGCCATTAAACTTCGCTCTGATCGATGAGGTCGACTCGATCCTGATCGATGATTCCCGTACACCGCTGATCATTTCCGGTGGTGACAAACAGACTGCGAATCTATATATCCAGGCTGATAAGTTTGTAAAATCCCTGAAAAGCGAGATCGACTATACCATCGATATCAAGGACCGCAATGTTCAGCTGACTGAAAGCGGCGTTGACAAAGCGGAAAAATCCTTCAGGGTAAGCAATCTTTACGATATTGAAAATACCCAGCTCGTACACCACATCAATCAGGCCTTAAGAGCCAACTTCATCATGAAGAATGATGTCGAGTACGTTGTGGAAGATGGTGAAGTCATCATCGTCGACCCTAATACCGGCCGTAAGATGCAGGGAAGAGAATGGTCCGATGGTCTGCATCAGGCTGTTCAGGCCAAGGAAGGACTCCAGATCAAGAGTGAGACCGTCACCTTAGCTACCATCACCTATCAGAATTTCTTCAGACTATACAATAAATTAGCCGGTATGACCGGTACTGCGAAAACCGAAGAGGAAGAGTTCCTTGATACCTATAACATGCGGGTCATCGAGATCCCGACCAATAAGCCGGTCGCAAGACAGGATCTGCCTGATCTGGTATACGGTACCAAGAAAGCCAAATATGCGGCATTGGTTGATGAAGTCGTCGAACTTCACCAAAAGGGACAGCCGGTACTTATCGGTACCATCTCCGTTGAGACCAGTGAACTGCTTTCCCGTTATCTGACGACCAGAAAGATCCGTCATGAGGTGCTGAATGCGAAAAACCATGCCCGTGAAGCAGAGATCATCGCCAATGCGGGTCGAAAAGGTGCCGTTACCATCGCCACCAACATGGCCGGTAGAGGTACCGATATCAAGCTAGGCGAAGGTGTCCGCGAACTGGGCGGTCTTGCTGTCATCGGTTCCGAACGTCACGAAAGCCGTCGTATCGACAATCAGTTGCGTGGACGAAGCGGACGTCAGGGTGACCCTGGATTCTCCCGCTTCTATGTCTCACTGGAAGATGATCTGATGGTCAGGTTCGGCAGCGAGAGACTGGAAGCCGTCTTCGGCATGATGGGTGATGTACCAATCGAGAATTCGATGGTCACCAAGGCCATCTCCAGTGCCCAGAAGCGAGTTGAAGGATACAACTTCGATGTCCGTAAGACCCTGCTTGAATATGACAATGTCATCGCCCAGCAGCGTGAGACCATCTATGAACTGCGCAACCGGATCCTGGAAAATCCGGATTCCCACAGTCTGGTCAAAGAGATGTATGAAAGAGTCATCGCTAACATGGTAAAGGCCAATGTCAGCGTTGTTAACAAGAAAGAGACGATAAGTGAGGAAGGAATCGAGAATGTCCTTACTCAGCTATCTCTACCTAAAGTCTATCTGAAAGAGTTTGGCAATCTGGAGGTCGAAGAGCTTACCAGACGCATTACTGATACTGCCTGGAATGCTTACGAAAGCAAGATCGAAGACTTCCGCCAAGAGATCCTGCCTGTAGAAAAGACTTTGGTCTTACGCTCGATCGACAGAGCCTGGATCAATCACATCGATACCATGGACAAGCTTAGGACCGGTATCCATCTGCGTTCCTATGCATCAGATAATCCTTTACAGGCTTATGTCCAGGAAGGCTACTCCATGTTTGAAGACATGATGAATACCATCGAGAAAGAAGTTGTCATCTTCTGTACCCGTGCCCGTATCACCATCAATACCAACCAGGACCGTAACAAGGACCGTAAAGAGAAAGCTGATAAGAAGAAAAAGAAGAAGAGATAATGGAATTATATGAGATCAAAAGTACTCTGAATGAGTACGCCACTAAAATCAAAGGTCTTTCCGAATCCATGGATATCCCTAAGATGGAACAGGAGATCAAGGAGCTGGATGCTAAGCAAAACAGCGATGACTTTTGGAATGACCAGAAGGCAGCGACCTCTACCATTAAAAGAGCCAACAATCTAAGGGATCTGGTAAACAAGTTCAAGGCGATCGACAAGAGCATCAATGAGCTTACGGAAACGATCGGCGAACTGACTGCCAGCTACGACGAGGACCTCTATGCCCTGGTCGAGGAAGAATATGAACAGTTATGTAAGGATTTCGATGCTTTCGAGATCGAGGTCCTGCTAAGCAATCCCTACGATCATTCCAACTGCATCCTTGAGATCCATCCGGGAGCCGGCGGTACCGAGTCCCAGGACTGGGCAAGCATGCTTTTCAGGATGTATCAGCGCTATGCAGCAAACAACGGTTTCGGCTTTGAAGTACTGGACTATCAGGACGCAGAAGAAGCCGGCATCAAGTCCTGCAGCGTATTGATCAAAGGCGATCTCGCTTATGGCTATCTCAAGGGAGAAAGCGGTGTCCACCGCCTGATCAGGATCTCACCGTTTGATGCGGGAGCAAGAAGACATACCTCCTTTGCCAGTGTCGAGATCACACCGGAATTCAACAATGAGATCGAGATCGAGATCCCTGATAAGGATCTGGAAGTCACTACCAT
Organism: Erysipelotrichaceae bacterium; assembly: GCA_017512625.1. The sequence goes on along the minus strand of JAFWFB010000008.1, from coordinate 11,595 downwards.
GCGCTCTTCCGGCGCCGGTGGACAAAACGTCAATAAAGTCGACAGTGCCGTTAGGATAAAGCATCTTCCGACCGGTATCGTCGTCACTTCCCAGACCGAACGTTCCCAGCTCATCAACAGGGAAAACTGTCTGAATATGTTAAAAAGCAAGCTCTACAAACTGGAGATCGAAAAACAGGAAAAAGAGCTTAAGGATATCAAGGGTGAGCAAAAGCTCATCGAATGGGGATCCCAGATCCGTACCTATACCTTCTGTCCTTACACTTTGGTCAAGGATCATCGATCCGGCTATGAAGAGGGTAACATTCAAAGGGTCATGGACGGCTACATCGAAGGATTCATATTTGCCTATTTAAAAAGCGAGATCAAGTGATCCCGTTTTTTATTATTCTTAATTATTTGATCAGGCAATCGTATCAAAGCGGTCAGTAAGTTCAATGACCTGTTTTTTGATGTCAGCCTTAAGGGCTTCATCTTCCGGATTCTTGAGCACTGCCAGGATGAATCCAGCGACCTTTTTAAACTCCTCTTCCTTAAATCCTCTGGTAGTCATTGCTGCTGTACCTAAACGGATACCGCTGGTCAGAGTAGCCTTTAAAGGATCGTTAGGGATCGCATTCTAATTGACGGTAATGCATACCTCATCAAGGACCGTTTCCGCTGTCTTTCCGGAAATGTTCAGATTGCTTAAGTCGACAAGCAGGAGGTGGTTGTCACTGCCGCCGCTTACTAGACGAAGTCCGCCCTTTACCAGTTCAGCTCCAAGGACCTGGATGTTATCCAGGACCTGCTGCTGGTAGATCTTGAACTCCGGCTGCAGAGCTTCATAGAAGCATTGGGCCTTGCCCGCAATGATATGTTCAAGCGGTCCGCCCTGAATTCCCGGGAAGACTGCCCGATCAAGCTTCTTCGCATATTCCTGCTTGCAAAGGATGATACCGCCTCTTGGTCCTCTTAAGGTCTTATGGGTAGTGCTGGTAACAAAGTCAGCGTAAGGAATCGGGCTTGGGTGCAGACCTACCGCAACCAGTCCCGCGATATGAGCCATGTCCACCATCAGGTAGGCACCTACTTCATCAGCGATCTCGCGGAATCTCTTGAAATCGATAAAGCGCGGATAGGCGCTGGCACCACAGACGATCATCTGCGGTTTGACTTCTTTGGCGATCCTTAAAACATCATCATAGTCGATGACTTCCATCTTTGGATCGACGCCATAGGAAAAAGACTGATATAGCTGGCCGCTGAAACTGAGGCTATAGCCATGAGTAAGATGACCACCGGCCTTAAGATCCATGCCTAAGATCTTATCGCCCGGTTTTAAGACCGACATGTAGACTGCCATATTGGCACTTGATCCGGAATGCGGCTGAACATTGGCGTGGTCGCAATGATAGATCTCCTTGAGATATTCGATAGCCAACGATTCAACCTCATCGACATTCTCACAACCGCCGTAATATCTGGCCTTAGGATATCCTTCAGCGTATTTGTTGGTAAAAACGGAACCGCAAAGCGCCATGACATCCTTGCTCGCATAATTCTCTGAGGCGATAAGCTCGATGTTATGTCTCTGTCTTAACGTTTCGTTTTCCAGTATTCTCTCGATCCTCTTATCCATGTAAACTTCCTTTCTCTTCTATCGTCTTTAAATCAATGGCCCCTTGTCTCAGTATCCGGTGGTTGATCGTGTCATAGATCGTGCTGGACACCGTACTTAGAGCATCTTCATTGATGATTATATCCACTTGATCACTGAATTTAGCGATAACTTCGCTCGCATATCTGATGGAAGGTTCGTTGGAGATATTCATGCTTGTTACAAGCAGCGGTTTATTGATACCTTCGATCAGTCCGATAATAAAATCATCATCAGGTATCCTGATGGCGATCGTATCTAGTCCGTTGGTAATAGTCCGATCGATCTCTTCCCTAAGGCGGAAGATATAGGTGATGGCCCCTTTGCCCATGGCCTTGACCAGCCTTCTGTCATCATCGTTTAGGATGGCTATCCTTTCGATCATTTCCAGGTTGCTGCACATCATCGGCAAGGCCTTGCGGGGATCACGGTGTTTGATCTGTTTGATCCTTTCTAAGGAAAGAAGGTCATCGTATACGCAACCGATTCCGAAAACCGTATCCGTCGGCATCGCAATGACCTTCTTATCATTTTTCATCAGATCTATTACCGTACTTAAATCATTTCTGGTAAATAGTTCACTCATTCTTATTTAAAAATCTTCTTTGCGAAATCCTTGAAGCAGTATCTCCAAACATTCCACTCATGCTGTCCTTGGTATCCCTTATATTCGATATTATAACCCTTTTCCTGAAGTTCGCTTACCTGTCTGTAAGTTTCATCATATCTAGGGTCAGCATCGCCACAGGTTATGAAGCAGACATCCATGAGGCTGTTGAATTTCTCTGCACTGTCAAATACACCATGGAAATCGGTATCTTCAACAACAGTCGGGAATAATTCACCGGAAGAGAAGATTCCGACATTAGCAAACAGGTCGGTATGTCCGAAGACAACTCTTCTGGTATGTCCACCACCCATAGAAAGGCCGCAAGCAGCTCTATAGTGGCGATCCTTCTTGACGCGGTACTTTTCTTCGATCATAGGCAGGCAGTCTTCAACGATCATCTCATCATGCTTCATCTGCGTAACGGTACCATCACCATTGTCACGGTATAAGTAACCGCAGTTAGCTACGACGATCATCTCTTCAGCTTCACCCTTGGCGATCAGGTTATCCAGGATCAGGTCAGTTTTGCCAGGATAGAACCAACTGGTCTCATCCTGTCCACCACCATGGTGAATGAAGACGACCGGATATTCCTTATCGCTCTTGGCGTAGGATGCCGGCGTATAGACCCAACATACTCTGAAACGTTCAGTCTGTTTGCACCAGAAGATCTCTCTGGTTACTGATCCATGCGGAACATTGAGCAGCTGTGTATCTTCATCATCAGGAAGATCGACATAGTTTCTGATGCCTGATCCGTCATAGTCGTAAGGACAACGGAAGTTGATGGTGGTTACACCATCTACCAGGAAGTAAACACTGTGGAAGCCAGGTCCCGGTTTTACAGTGATCTCCCAGACACCTTCCTCGTTCTTGGTCATTGGTTCAATGACATAGTCCTTGCTGTAGAACTGAGGATCCTTGCGGTATTCAGGATCAGAATACTTGAAGTTATGCTTACGATATCGCAGTTCGACTTTGGAAGCCTTAGGATTGACCAGGAATAAGGTAACTGATCCATCTTCATGATAGATAGGCTCCAGATCCTTCTGAAGATCTACGCCCTTGGCATACAAGTTGATCTTGCCCGGCGTAACATTCTTTGCTCCAATCATATCAAAGCATAAAAGATTCATATTTTGCGCTTGATTAGTTTTCATGGTAATTCCTCCTAATTCAATATAACACAATTTGTAAGCCTTTACATTTCGATATTAAAAGACACCGCCAATGGCAGTGTCCTGTTAATTATCTATTATAGAAGCTCTATCAGACCTTCGACTTCTTCCCTGGTGGTAGCCCAGGAAGTAGCAAAGCGGATGACGGTATGTTCTTCGTCGTATCTTTCCCAGAAACTGTAGACGACCTGCTTTTTAAGCTGCTCCAGCTTCTTGTTTTCCATGATCACAAAGATCTGATTGGTAGGAGTCTCAACAAAGAAACGGTAACCCTTTTCCTTTAAAGCCTTGCGCAGTTCATCGGCTCTTTCGATCGCATTTTCCGAGATCCTGAAATAGAGATCATCGGTGAAGGCTGCATCAAATTGGACGCCCAGCAGTCTTCCTTTGGCTAAAAGAGCACCATGCTTTTTGACCAGAGTAACGAAGTGATCGGGCATGTTGTTGTGAGTAAAGACGACTGCTTCGCCACACAAAAGTCCCTGCTTGGTACCGCCGAAATAGAAGACATCGGTCAGTTCGTTGGTATCCTTTAAAGTCAGATCGGTCTTTGAAGCCAGACCATAGCCAAGACGGGCACCATCCATAAACAGGTTCATGCCATAGCGTTTACAGGTATCGTGGATCCTGGTCAGTTCATCCTTGGTATACAGAGTTCCCAGTTCCGTTGGATGGGAGATATAGACCATGGCCGGGAAGACCATGTGCGAATTATTGTCGTCATTTACAAAATCGCTCATGTATCTTTCCAGTACTTCCGGATCGATCTTGCCATCATATCCTTGTAAAGGAATGATCTTGCGTCCGGTCGATTCCACTGCACCGGCTTCATGGACATTGATATGTCCGCTGGTGACGGAAATGACTGCCTCATACTGCTTTAACATCGTATCGATAACGATCTTATTGGTCTGGGTACCGCCGGTCAGAAGATAGACTTCCGCGTTCTGATTGTCACAGGCCTTTTTGATCTTCTCGATGGCCCTTGTGGTATAGATGTCCGTACCATATCCGGACAGTTTTTCTTCATTGGTCGAAACAAGCGCTTGAAGTACTTGTGGATGTGCACCTACGCTGTAATCATTTACAAAAACCAGCATATATTATCCTCCGTATCAGTCGATTCTGACCGTTATCATAATTGAATTTTAGCATAAAAACCGATAGTATTTTTGTTGTAGCATCCATAGGGGGAATGTATATGCGCAGTTATTTGGATATGGTGGATTACGTGCTGAAAAACGGTCAGCTTAAAGATAATAGAACGGGAATCAAGACGCTCAGTGTCAGTGGATACATGTTCAGACACAACATGAGCGAAGGATTTCCATTGCTCACTTCCAAGAAGATCAAGCCGGAAAATGTCTTCAGTGAACTGGAGTTTTTCATCAAGGGCATCACTTCCAAAAAGTGGCTGCAGGAACGCAATAACCATATCTGGGACAAGTAGTGTTCGCCAGAGATAATCCCTTACTCTACCGATCCAAAAGTACAGGAAAAGATGAGGGAAGAAGATTACCTGGGACCAATCTATGGCTCCCAGTGGCGTAACTTCAATGGCGATGGCTATGACCAGTTAAAGAATCTGATCGATACCATCAAGACCAATCCGGAATCCCGTAGGATGATCGTTTCCGCCTGGAACCCGGCCAAGCTGGACAAGATGGCCCTTCCACCGTGTCATGTCATGTTCCAGATCCTGATCAATACCACGACCAAAAAGATGGATCTGATCTGGTATCAGCGCTCTTGCGACCTCATGCTCGGAATCCCTTATAACATCGCTTCCTACGCCTGCCTGCTTTGTCTGATCGCCAAGGAGACCGGCTACACGCCTAACGAACTGATCGGTTCTTTTGCGGATCTGCACATTTATGAAAACCACATTGAAAAGGCTAAGATCCAGCTTCAAAGACCGACTCATCCGTTGCCACAGATCGAATTTGAAAATTTCACTTCCATCTTCGACTGGAAGTATGAAGATACCAAGATCCTCAATTATGAACATGAAGGATTCATTAAATTCCCGGTTGCTGTATGAGTGTAAACATTATACTTGCTACCGATAATAAAGGAGCCATCGCCTATCAGGGTGATCTTCCCTGGAAGGATGATCCCGATACCAAGTGGGACATGCAGCATTTCCGCAAGACCACATTAAACCACCCGGTCATCATGGGTTATGTGACCATGAAGACCTTGGGAAGACCGCTTAAAAACAGGATCAATATCGTTATCAGTCTCTATCCGATCAATGAGGAAGGCTTTATCGATTTTAAGGATGCGGGCGAATACAATGACCGCTACTTCTATGTCGTATCCTCCCTGGAAGAGGCTTTGGAGATACAACGCTTTGATGAAGAAGTCTACATCATCGGTGGTGCTTATATCTATCTTGAAGCGATCAATAAAGATCTGGTAGATAAAGCGATCATCACTTTCTTCAATAAGGAATATCCTGCGGATATCTTCTTCCCACTGGAACTGCTTAAAGAAAAATACGAAGTTAAAAAAGAAGACATCTATCCTTTAGGAAAGATCGTCACCTATCAAAAGATAAAAGAAAAGGCAGAATGATCTGCCTTTTTTATTATTCACCTTTTGATCTTTCTTTTAAGCAAGAAGGTTTTTAAGCAGGAAATCGGTGGTCTCCTTGACCAGTTTTTCCGAGTATGCCGGCTCATTTTCCCAACAGCCGAATCCATGATCGGCACCCTTGATGATCAAAAATTCCTTGGATTCCACTTTAGTAGCCGTCTCAAAAGCCTTGCGGGATTCTTCAATGCTTACGGTAGCATCCTGATTGCCATGAACAAAGAGGATATTGCCATCGAATTCACTTAAGATCCTTAAGGTCTTTCTTTCTTCCAGCGAGCGATAGAATCCGGCGCTGATGGTCAATGTCTTGCCATCGAATGGATTGAGATAGCGGACATATCCCTGAGTTTTGAGGGTCTCATTTCTTTCCTCTTCACTAAGGCCACCGCCAAACATCTCAAGCATCGATTCTTCACAACCGATAGCCGGTGCCCAAAGAGCGATATTCTTAAATCTTGGATCGACTTCCTGATAGATGGTCGTGAAATAGCCGCCCATGCTGTAACCGAGCATACCCATTCTGGCGGTATCGATCGGATAGTTATTTAACATGTAATCGACCAGACTGGTGATATCATCCAGACAATTGGCCGGATGATACTCGATGAAAGGCTCCTTGGAATCGCCGCATCCCGGGAAATCTCCCATGACGCTGATGATTCCTTTCTTGGCCAGTTCGATCGCTACTTCAACAAAGCGCAGATCTTCAGTCTTTTCCGCCATGAAACCGTGATTCATTACCATCAAAGGCATCTTCTCCTTGAGGTCAGACGGTTCAACGATATAAACAGGTATCTGGGTCTCCCGCTTCGAGGTGATTTCGGTGATCTTGATCATAAACTTTTCCTTTCCAAAAAAAGGAGCATAGAGCTCCTTTTTCTTATTTGATCATTGGTTCGTTCCAGGTCTTTGGAATATCCAATCCGAGAAGGGTGAAGACGGTAGCAGCGATGTTGCTGAGACCGAAGTCTTCTTCTTTGAACTCTACATCTCCATTATAAATGATAAATGGGACGCGGTTGGTAGTATGTGAAGTTTTAGGCTTTTCCGGATTGCCTTTTTCGTACATCTCTTCCGAGTTGCCATGGTCAGCGGTTACCAGCAGGGTAACATCCTCTTCCTTACAGACATCCATGATACGCTTGATGCAAAGGTCAACAGATTCAACACCGATCAATGTAGCATTGTAATCACCGGTATGACCGACCATGTCACCGTTTGGATAGTTCAGTCTCAAGAAGGAATACTCATGAGATCTGATGGCTTCGATCATCAGGTCGGTGATCTCAGCTGCCTTCATCCATGGACGCTGATCGAACGGTACGTTGTCCGACTTCACTTCAACCCAGGTCTCCAGTTCATCAGAGAATTTCTCGGAACGGTTACCATTGAAGAAGTAAGTCATGTGACCGAACTTCTGAGTCTCGGATAAAGCGTAAGTCTTGATGCCTTCCTTGACCAGATGCTCAGACATAGTATCCTTGATTGCTGGCGGATTTACCAGGAAATTATGAGGTACATGCAGGTCTCCATCATATTCCAGCATTCCCGCATACATTACATCCGGTTTTACACCGCGGTCGAACTTGTCGAACTCATCACCGCCATCGAAGGCCTTGGAGATCTCCATCGCTCTGTCACCACGGAAATTGTAGAAGATAACGGAATCATGATCCTTGATCGTGCCGACCGGCTGGTCATTGCCATCAACGATGATGAATTCCGGAAGGTACTGGTCACTGTAGCCGCCCTCATTACGATAGGTGGTAATTGCTTCAGTTGCGTTTTTAAAGTGACGGCCAATGCCATGAACATGGGCATCCCATCCTCTTTTTACCATTTCCCAATCGGCTTCATAGCGGTCCATGGTGATATACATTCTGCCACCGCCGGAAGCGATCATGCCATCGAAGGTCTCATCATTGAGGCTGTCAAAGCATTTTTCCAGATCTTCGATATAGGTAAGACCACTTGTCTCCGGAACATCACGTCCATCCATCAGGGCATGAACACGGACTCTGGTGATTCCTTCCTTCTTGGCTTCAGCGATCATTGCCTTTAAGTGATTGATGTGGCTGTGAACATTGCCATCACTGAGTAAACCGATAAAGTGCAGGGTATGTCCCTTGGCATTCTCAGCCAGTTTCTTCCAGGTCTCGCTGTTATAGATCGAGCCATCAGCGATGGATTCATTTACCAGCTTGGCTCCCTGAGAATATATCTGTCCGCATCCGATAGCGTTGTGTCCGACTTCACTGTTACCCATATCATCATCGGTAGGTAAACCAACGCTGGTTCCCGATGCCTTGATGGAGATGTTCGGATAGTTAGCCATCAGATAATCGAGGGTAGGTGTATTCGCATTCTTAACAGCATTTCCGCTGGTGTTTTCACTGATGCCTACACCGTCCATTACAACTAATACAACAGGTTTCTTTTTCATTTTTAATCTCCTTACTTGAACATTTTATCATAATAAAAAAAGTCTAATGCAATTACTATCCAATGATTAAATCTGATATTGCTTGGGGAATATAGTCCGGAATAAGTTATAATAATTAAGCATGTTAAAAGAAGAATTCAAAGATTATCTAAAGCAGGAACTAAACCTGGAATTAAGCGGTAAACAGCTAAGTGATTTTGCGACTTATGCGGATTTTTTGCTCGAATACAACCAGAAAGTAAACCTGACAGCCATCACTGAGCTAAGCGATGTCTATGACAAGCATTTCATCGACTCCCTGATGATCCTAAGGATGGTCAGGTTCAAGGATGAGAGTCTTGCTGATATTGGAACCGGTGCCGGTTTCCCGGGCATTCCCTTAAAGATCGCCTGTCCCGACCTTAAGCTGACCCTGATCGAGCCGACAGGCAAAAGATGTGTCTTTCTTAAGGAAACTGTCGATCGTCTGGGCTTAAAAGATGTAAGGATCATTCAGGCCCGGGCCGAGGATCTCAAGGAAAGGGAATGCTACGATTACGTCACTGCCAGAGCCGTAGCCAGCTTAAATATCTTAAGCGAGCTTTGCACACCGCTTTTAAAGGTCAATGGCAAGTTCATCGTCCTTAGGGGAAGCAGTGGTCTGGAAGAGATAAAACAGGCTGGATCTGCCTTTAAAAAGCTTCATCTGAAGCAGGAGATGATCGATGAATTCACCTATCTGGATAATCAGAGGGTCAATGCCTTATTCGTGAAGAGCAAGGCTACACCTTCCCGTTATCCCCGCAATTACAGTCAGATAAAAAAGGATCCGTTATGAAAATAGAAGATATCAAATATGACCAAAAAGAAATAGATGCTTATCTGAGTCAGGAAAGCAACGCCATCAAGACAGCCATGATGTTCGATCAGCTTCTAAGGGAGCAGGGCATCACCCAGAAACAGCTGGCCAAGCAGTTGAATATCACTCAGGGTACGGTCGCCAATAAGCTGAGGCTTTTAAGACTTCCGGATTACATCAAGCAGGCTGTACTGGACAACCGTCTCAGTGAAAGGCATGCCCGGGCCCTTTTAAAGGTAGAGGAAAAGGATCTTGCTAAAGTGTATGAACGAATCGTTTCCAAAAATTATACCGTTAAAGAAAGTGAAGAATATATCTATAAACTATATAATAAAAGTACAAACATAAATAAAGGAATCTCCCGCAACATCGAGATCGGTATCAACACCATCCGTCAGGCCTACGAGATGTGCAAAAAGGCCGGACTGGAAGCATCTTTGGAAGAGACCGATTACGATAAAGAAATCAAACTGGTCGTTAGATTCAAGAAATAGAAACAGGAGTTATATATGGGAAAAGTCATCGCAATAGCCAACCAGAAGGGTGGCGTAGGAAAAACGACAACCAGCATCAACATGGCTGCTGGTCTGGCATATCTGGATAAAAAGGTACTAATCATCGATTTTGACCCGCAGTCCAATACCACTCCGGGTATCGGTTGTACTCTGACCAAAAACGACTTCAATATCTATGATGTTCTAAGTGGCGTACCGGCCAAGTCAGCCATCAAGAACCTGAAACAGCCACCGCTCGATATCATCCCTGCCAATATCAACCTGGCCGGTGCTGATATCGACATGGCCAATATCCCAGAGGGAAGGGAACAGGTGCTTAAAAACTGCATCAAGGATGTGATCGATGATTATGATTTCATCATCATCGACTGTCCGCCTTCACTGGGTCTGCTCAACACCAACGCACTTACTGCAGCAAATTCCGTACTGATCCCGGTGCAGTGTGAATACTATGCCCTGGAAGGTGTTACCCAGCTGCTCGGAACCATCCGTCTGGTCCAGAAGCTGTTTAACAAGGATCTTTATATCGAAGGTGTCCTGCTTACCATGTACGATGCCAGGACCAATCTGGCCAACGAAGTTGCCCAAGAGATCCGCAAGCACTTCAAGGAACGTACCTACCGCACCTTCATTCCCCGTAACGTCAAACTATCCGAGGCTCCTTCCGCCGGCAAGTCCATTTTCGACTATGCCTTAAATTCCGAAGGTGCCCGTGCTTATGTATCTTTCTGTAAGGAATTTTTAAGCAATAACGGAGGTCTATAATGCCAACAAACAACAGGAAATTATCATCCGGCTTAGGATCGGTATTCGGACAGGATATCGATGATATCCTCAAAGATATCGAACAGGGCCGAAACGAAACTTATTCCGGTAACCGTGAAGAGCTGCCTATCGAAGATATCCGCAGCAACCCATACCAGCCGCGTGTCGTCTTTAACCAGGAAGCCTTGGAAGAATTAGCCAAGTCGATCGAGATCCACGGCGTCTTCCAGCCGATCATCGTCCGCAAGGCCTTGCAGGGATATGAGCTGGTATCCGGTGAGCGAAGATTAAAAGCATCCAAGATCGCCGGTAAGAAGACCATCCCGGCCATCGTCGTCGATTTCAACGATACCGAGATGATGGAGATCTCCCTGCTTGAAAACATCCAGCGAGAAAACCTGACACCGATCAAAGAAGCCAAAGGCTATCAGGCTTTGATCACCCATCTTGACTATACCCAAGAACAGCTTGCTGAAAGAGTCGGAAAATCAAGAGTCCATGTCACCAATACCTTGAGACTTTTAAGACTGCCTGAAGTGATCCAGAACCTGGTCGTCGATGAAAAGCTCAGTGCCGGCCATGCCCGCTGCCTGATCAATCTCGAAGACGAAGAGACAGCCATCAGACTCGCAAACAAGACCATCTCTGAAGGTCTTTCCGTAAGAGAACTGGAAAAGCTGGTCAGTGAACTTAAAAATCCGGTCAGAAAACCGGAACCGGCTAAAAAAGAAACCGACCCTAACCTGGTAAATGTGGAAAACATCATCCGCAGCAAACTGCAGACCAGAGTCGATGTCAGCACCAATAAAGTAATCATTCACTATAAGGATACCGATGACCTTAACCGTATTCTGGAGATCATCGGCTGTCTTGACGGTGAATAATAACCAAGGAAATCTTCAATGGATAAAAAACTGATAAGCAACTATTTTTATCACATTCTCTATCAGATCGTCAGGATCATCCTACCTATCTTTTCCACCCCTTACATCATCAAGACCGTTACCCC
>JAFWFB010000089.1 GCA_017512625.1 Erysipelotrichaceae bacterium | reverse complement strand
GATCTCTTTCAGACTGATCGATGATCGTACCAGAGTGATAAACTTTATTCCTCATGGTGATGGTTATCAGGAAATTATCGGAGAACTTGAAAATGATCTATCTATGTATTGATACAGCATATAAATATCTTTCCCTATCACTTATAAAGGACAAGCAGATCATCGCTGCTTATGATGAGATCTGTTTTAAGCATCAGTCGGAAGAGCTGTTTGTAAGACTAAAAGAAATATATGATAAGGCCGGGATCTCGCCGCTGGATATCGATGCAATATGCATCTCCAAGGGGCCGGGTTCCTATACAGGTGTAAGGATCGCCATGACTTTAGCAAAAACGATCGGCGATATAAGTGATATCGACATCTATACCATCAGCACCCTGAGGCTATATGCGAATAACAAGCCCGATACGCTGGTTTTAATGGATGCTAAAGGCAATAGAGCCTACAATGGTCTTTACGATCAGGGAAGCTGTATTATTGAAGATAACGTCGCTTATTTAGACGACTTAAAGACCGAAGGCCACGATCTGGTAGGAGACCTTTCCCTGCTTGGCAAGGAAGACTTCTATTATCCTATCAGTGAATGTTTTTTAAACAATATCGAATACTTCGAAAAGGTAGAGGATGTATCCGGACTGGTACCGAATTATCTGAAGGAGAACAAGGAATACCTGAAATGATAAGAAAGATGCGTTATGAAGATCTCGATGAAGTGACAGAGATCGAGAACGAGCTGTTTACCAATCCCTGGAGTCGGGAAAGCTTTATGTCCCAGCTGCTTAAAAGCGATATCTGTAAATTGTTCGTTTTCGATGAAGACGGAGTGATCAAGGGTGTTTCCGGTTTCTGGCAGATCTATGAACGGGCCGATATCATTACGATCGGTGTCCGGGAAGCGTATCAGCACCAGGGTATTGGCAAGGCTCTGATGGAAGCGATGATCGCGGAAGCGAAAGCTTTAAATTGCGAAGTCATGTCCCTGGAGGTCAGGGTCTCCAATACGGTTGCACTTAACATGTACGAAAAGTTCGGATTCATCAAAATAAGGGTCCGTGAGGGCTATTACAGTGACAACCATGAAGATGCATATGAAATGATGAGGGCGTTATGAGCAGGATTATTTTAGCGATAGAGAGCAGTTGCGATGAGACGGCTTGTGCCATCATCGATGAAGATTATAAAGTTTACAGCTCGGTAGTAAGTACCCAGATCGACGTACACCGTCTTTCCGGTGGTGTCATTCCGGAAGTGGCTTCCAGGATGCATACCGAAGTAATAAGCTACGTTATTAAAAAAGCCCTGGATGATTCCGGGCTTAAGATGGATGATATCGATGTCATCGCCTATACCGCCGGACCGGGCCTGATCGGTTCCTTGCATATCGGTGGCGTTGCAGCGAAGACCCTGGCTTTTTTCTATAACAAGCCGCTTATTGCTATCCATCATCTAAAGGGTCATATCTTTATCAACAATCTGGTAAAGAAGATGGAATATCCGCTTCTGGCCATGATCGTCAGCGGCGGTCATACGGAACTGGTCATCATGAAGGATGATAACAGTTACGATATCATCGGTACGACACTGGATGATGCGGTAGGAGAAGCTTTTGACAAGGTAGCCAGAGTCATGGGACTGGAATATCCGGGCGGACCGAAGATCGATGCTTTGGCTAAGCTTGGCAAGCATCGCTACGATCTGCCTACCCCAAAGGTCGATGGCTATAATTTCAGCTTCAGCGGCCTTAAGAATGCTACCATCCAGATCTATCACAAGGCGATGGAAAAAGGCGAAGAGATCGTCAAGGAAGATCTGGCCTACGACTTCCAGGAAACTGCCTTGAACTTCTTGATGAACAAGGCCCTTAAGGCCCTGGAGGAATACGATGTCAAGATGGTGGTACTGGCAGGTGGTGTTGCGTGCAACAGCCGTCTAAGAGCCCTGGCAGAAGAGAAAATAAGCTCCTGTGACCTGATTTTGCCACCGCTTAAATACACGACCGATAATGCCCTGATGATCGCCTGTGCGGCTATTACAGCCTTAAAACACGAACAGTTCGTTGGCTTCGATCATCCTAGCCGGCCTTACATCGATCTGGCATAAAAACACTATTAAAGAATAATAAAAAAGCCATTCATTTGAATGGCTTTTAATCTTTCTATCGTTAATCGATTATTTAACAGTGATAGAAGTGATATGTGGGTTCATACCTTCGTACCAGTATAAGAATCCAACGATATCAACAGTGTCGCCTTCTTTTAATTCACCAACGGTAGTGTAAACTTCGCTATCAGTACCGGTCAGGTAAACTTCTACGACAAACGGAATTTCAGTCTCGCCAACAGTAGCGGTAACATAGATATCATCTCCAGGTTCACCGTTCTTGTATTCGATAGACTTGATGACTGCATCAGTGAAGCAGACTTTGCGGTTCTGTTTTTCAATGATGTTTTCATCAGCAACATTGGCGGTAATATCTTCAGGTTCAGCAATGTAGCTTCCCTCTAAGATCTCGAAGGTAGCATCAGTGATCTCAACTTCACCGGACCATTCAGACTTGAAACCATGAACTCTGATCTTGGTTCCCGGAACCAGCTTAGCAGCGTCTTCCTCGGAGCAGGCCATTTCATAAATGAAGTAGGCACCAACTTCGTCCTGACAGTAAACGGTGATCTTGTTATCCCACCATGATTGATGATCCTGAACATAAGTCTCGATTGTTACTTCGGTATTCAGTTCAGCTGCGCAGTACTCTTCGAAAGAAGTGATGGTAACCTCAGGAGTAGGTTCCGGTGTCGGTTCCTCTTCCTGTTTTGGAGTACAAGCAACCATAGCTAACAGAAGAAGTAAAGCGGTAAATAAGGTTAAAAGTTTTTTCATTTTTCTTCATCCTCCCTATAACCTATATGATACGTTTATTATCTGAATAATGCTAATAAATTATCTCTTATTTTTAGTAAGATCCCTTAAATAGTAGATTCCCAAAAGGATCCAGATGACGATCAGCGATACTATCAGAGTGATCGAGGCAGCAGGCATCGGTCCGAGGTCAGCACGGGAATCGGAGATATTGATCTGATCCAGGTGGTAGAGATCGGTAGTATCTTCAAACAGCTGATCGATATATTCTTCATCGACCGTCTGACGGCGGTTTACCGATTTGGTCACGCTTTCGATCAGATATCCGGCCGCATCCCTTAAGGAAGCTGAGCCGTTAAAGACCGGCGTGATGAAGGTATTCTCGATGTTATCCCTGATGATGTTGACCGCATCGATCTTGATGTCGTAATAAAGCTGGTTATCTTCGCCCTTGCGGGAAAGGTAGTCGAGGTATTCAGGACTTTCCGTTGCCTTGGTAGTTACCGGGATATAGCCTTCAGTCTGCGAATAGGAGATCTGGACCTCGTTGGTCAGAAGGTACTGGGCAAACAGCCAGGATGCCAGGACTTCTTGCGGATCATCCTTGTTGAAGATACAGATCGAAGGACCCTGGGAGATCATCTTCGGGTTGTTGATGTCGAATTGCGGAAGCATCTTGACGACGCAGTCGAAATCGACCTTCTTGCTCTCGTGGATATCCATAAGTGGAGCATTGCTGCCCATCCAGGTCGCTCCGGCAGTGGAATCGATCGCAAAGATGCACTGTCCCGCATTGAGGAAGTTTCCCGGATAGGAGGAGATCTTAAAGGTCGAGAAGGTCTTCTTTTCAGCCTGATCAGCGATCCTGTAGAGGATCTCTTTTGTCGTATCGTTAAACAGGGAGATGTTTCCGTTTTCATCGGCGTATCCCGCATCCAGCTGCTTTAACATCTGGATCATCATGTTATCGGTCGACTTATAGATGAATGGGATCAGAACCTTCTGGCCGTTGATCAGGAAATTGCCTTCATCATCCTTGGCCATGGCCTTTTCCGAAACTTCAAAGATGAAGTCCCAGGTAAGTACTTCCGGGATCTCATAACCCAGAGCCTCGACCATGTCCTTGTTAATGTAGCAGGCTTCACTGGAACGTAAGAACGGAAGAGCATAGTATTCGCCCTTGAGCATTCCTTCGTCCTTGAACTTTTCGATCATTTCATCCTGATCAGGACCGTCGTATTTAAGCTCGCTGCCACCAAGGCCATAGCGCGGATCGCTATAAAGCGGACTTAAAGGAACGACGATATTGTTACCGGTAAGATAGGTAGCGATATGGTCAGGATAGGAGATACACACATTTGGTGTGGTATTGGTGGAGATATTGGTAATGACGTCATTATAGATCCGGCCATAGTCGGTATAAAGACGCATATTGACATCGATATTCGGATATAGTGCCTCAAAATCAGCGATCGCCTTGTTATAGATATCGACCTGGGTCAGGTTGGTATCATTCTTGGCCCAGAAGACGACCTCGTAGTGGCGGGAAGTATCGAAGCTTTCCGGAACCTCGAAGGTATTCAGCTCTTTTGATCCATGGCAAGACGAAAGCAGGATCATTGCTATCAGTATGATCAACAGTTTTTTCATTATCCCTTGATACCTCCTCTCGATACACCGGCCATGATCTTCTTTCTAAAGATCAGGAAGATGACGATCAGCGGAGCGGAGATGACAACGACCGCTGCCATCATGGCAGGGATGTTCTCGCGGCCAAAGCCGCTTTCCCTGATAGTCTGGATACCATTGGAGACCAGGAAATAAGCCTGGTTGTCGGTGATCAGTCTTGGCCAGACGTAGGAGTTCCAGCACTCGATGACCTTGAGAATGGTGATGGTAACGATAGTCGGACGGCTGATCGGCAGCATGACTCTTAAAAGATATTTAAGATCGCTGCAGCCATCGACCTTTGCGGCGGAATAGAGTTCCTCCGGGATCTGGGCAAAGTTTTCCCTTAAAAGGTAGACATAGAATACCGACATGACCGATGGAAGGATCAGTCCGGAGAAGGTATTGCGCAGATTCAGATTGGTGATGGTTACAAAGTTGGTAATGATGACCAGCTCATTCGGTATCATCATCAGGGCCAGGAAACCGGTGAAAAGCAGGTCCTTGCCCTTAAAGCGCAATCGGGAGAAAGCAAAGGCAGCCGGGATAACTATTACCAGCATCAAGGCGGTAGTAAAGAAAGTGAAGATGATCGTGTTAAGGAAATATCTTCCTAGAGGTACCGCAGTAAAGGCATTGAGATAGTTTTCGGTGGTTATCTCGGTGATAAACAGCTTAGGTATGTATTCGCCATTATAGGAGGCGTAGCTTTTAAAGGAGGTAAGGATCATCCAGTAGAACGGGAACAGGACGATCAAAGCCCAGATGATCAGGAAGGTATAGACGACGACCTTGAAGATCTTTGAGCGCAGCAGGCTTTGTCTTTCAGCCTTTTTGTAATCGTAGGTAGTATTTGCCATGATATCACCTCTAATAATGGACCGTCTTCTTGCTGACGGCGAGATTGATGCAGGTGATGGTCAGGATTATCACAAACAGGATGATCGCTGTGGCGGAAGCAAAGGACGGATATCCGCCACTGGCACCATAGAGCATGTCATAGATGTAACCGACCAGGGTATTCATACCGGCTGCATTGAGGTTGATACCGAAAAGGGCGACCGCATCGCTGTAGACCTTAAAGCCGCCAATAAAGCCGGTAATGATCAGATAGAAGAGGGTCGG